>NZ_PVUE01000016.1 GCF_003003235.1 Antricoccus suffuscus | reverse complement strand
GACCGGTGGACGTTCACCCGGATCGGTGGACAGCGCATCACCGCCGCACAGACCACCCGCACCATCGCCTATGACGTGGAGAACGAGACCCGGTACGGAGAACGGGCACTGCTAGCTGACCTGATCGCGGATGTCACCGACATGGAACACCCGTACGCCGACGCGATCCGACCGACCTGGGGTGGTGAGGCCGGCGGCGGCCGGACCGCGGCCGATGCTCTCCTCGACAACGCCGAACAACTCGACCAGCAACAATCCGACGTCGTAGCCGTCGCATAGAAACGCAGCGCTCCCGCCGGAGCGCGACCGCGGATCTCGTGTGTAGACAAAGGGCGTCTATAGCGCCCATCCTCTACACACGAACCGCCAAACCTGGCTAGGACGTCCTGCATCACGGTCAACGCCGACAAGCGGAACACTTCCGCCAGAGCGCACTACCGGACACTGCCGCACCAGGTGGTGTCGATTAGCACGCTCGCTCAACATTGCGGCGCGGGTTTCGCGCTCCCGCCGGAGCGCGAGCGCGGATCTCGTGTGTAGACAAGGTGCGTCTAGGAGTCTGTTGCTTTTTAGGCCGTGCCTGCGGCAGTCTGGGCGCTCGGCAGCGGCCGCAAGAACTGACCACTCGCTTGCGGCACCTGCGCGGTGCCGACGACTTCGGCGAATTCCAGCTGTCAAGGAAGCGACGGTTACGACACGGCGCGGAAGTGAACGGTCTTGCCGGGTTCGGCTTGGGCGACCTTCCCGACATCGGCGCCGATCACGACACCGATAATCGGGTACCCACCACTCGGTGGATGGTTAGCTAGGAAAATGATCGGCTGCCCAGACGGCGGCACCTGGACGGAGCCGACGAGCATGCCTTCGCTCGGCAATTGGACATCGCCGGCGTACTCAAGGCGCGGCCCCTCGAGACGCGCGCCGACTCGGTTGATATCGGAAGACACAGTCCACCGTGCAGCCTCAAACAGTTCACGGGCCTGATCGCTGAAGAAGTCGGCACGCGGGCCGCGGATGAACCGGACCTCGATCTCGTCGGTGGCGCTTGCGGTGTCGACGACCACGTCTGTCGGCGTACCAGAGGTACCACTGTGACGGCCAATAGGTAGGGTGTCGCCGTCAGTGAGCCGCGGTGGGCCAAGGCCGGAAAGCGTGTCCGACGAGCGACTTCCCAGCACGCGCTCCACATCGATGCCGCCGCCGACACCCAGATACGTGCGCAACCCGTAGATCGCCCGCCCAGTAACAAGTTTTTGGCCAGTGGCGGCGTACGTCGTCGTCGCCATGTCTACGCCACGCCCATCGAGCGTGACGGGGACGGGCGCGCCGGTCAGCGCAAAAGACGTCGGTTCGGTGAACCGGACCGCGAGCCCGCCGAGCAGGAATTCCACCGCGGCCGCATCGGCCGGATTGCCGACCAGCCGGTTGGCCAAGTCGTATGCCGCGAGGTCGGCGGCGCCGGCCCGCGGTACGCCGAGGTGCGCCCAGCCGCTTCGGCCCACGTCTTGAACCGTCGCCTCCAGACCGGTCGCCACGATCTCGATCATCCGACCCTCCGAAACATGATCCGGTCACCGAGCCCCACCCGAGTCGGTGGGTCCGCATTGGTATCCCACATCGGTGGTCCCTCGAGCGTGCCGATGATGCTCCATCCGCCAGGCGTAGCGGCCGGATAGATCACCGTGTATTCATTGGCGATCGCGACCGCGCCGACCGGCACGCGCGTGCGCGGGTTGTCCCGGCGTGGAATCCGGATCGCCTGCGGCGTACCGGAAATGTATGCCAACCCGGGCGAGAACCCGAAGAAGTCAACGCTGTACGCGGCGCCGCTGTGCGCGGAAACGATCTCCTCGACACTCAAGCCGGTCCTCGACGCGACGTCGTCGAGATCCACACCGTCGTACCGGATCGGAATCTCGACGGTGCGCGGTTCGCCCCCCGGCGCGGTGCCTGGTTCGAAAGTCCTTACGTCGTCGCCGATACGCCGCAGCACCTCCCGCGGACCGACGAGCATGACCGTCCGAGCCGCGGGTATCAGCTCGACAAGCCGGTCGGCGTACTCGTGGCTGCGGATGAGATCGGCGAGCATATGCACGGCCCCCACATCCGGGAGTTCGATGAGCAGTCCGTCCTCGCCGACGGACCACATCGACAGCGCGCTCATGCCTATTCGATCCGGCTTAGGGCGATGCCGGCATCGATAAGCGCCGCCCGAACCGCCTGGGCCACCTCGGATGCACCCGGCGAGTCAGAATGGATGCACACCGAGTCGACGGGCATCGCGATCACGCTGCCGTCAATGGCAGTGATCTCGCCGGACTGTGCCATCGCGACCGCGCGGCGGCACGCTTCGTCGATGTCGGTGATGACCGCGTCCGGCGTTCCGCGGGGAACGAGCAGCCCGTCCGGCTGATAGGCACGATCAATGTAGCCCTCGCGGACGGTGCGCAGACCGGCCTTCTCGGCGCGCGCCGAGAAGGATGTGCCCGGTTGGCACAGAAACGGCAGCGACGCATCGAACGACCGAATCGCGTCGATCACGGCGCCGGCGTACTGCTCGTGCTGGACCGCGGCGTGATAAAGCGCGCCGTGCGCTTTTACGTATGCGACCGGCGATCCGACGAGTTCGGCGAACGCCGACAACGCGCCGAGCTGGTAGATGAGGTCGTTGGTCAAGCTGGCGCGGGAGATTTCGATGAAGCGACGCCCAAAACCGATGATGTCGTGGAAGCCGACCTGGGCACCGATACCGACGCCGTTTGCCGCGGCCGTCTCGCACGTCTGGCGCATGATGTCGGGGTCGCCGGCGTGAAACCCGCAAGCCATGTTGGCATCCGTTACGACGCCCAGAAGGGCGGCGTCATCGGCGATCCGCCACGCGCCGTACCCCTCTCCGATATCGGTGTTCAACGAGACAACGTGCTCTGGCATCAGGTCACCTA
The DNA here is from genome assembly GCF_003003235.1 of Antricoccus suffuscus. Taxonomy (NCBI): domain Bacteria; kingdom Bacillati; phylum Actinomycetota; class Actinomycetes; order Geodermatophilales; family Antricoccaceae; genus Antricoccus; species Antricoccus suffuscus. Next base: position 110,910 of record NZ_PVUE01000016.1, on the reverse strand, counting down.
ACTCCTCGGATCTGCCCCGAAGGCCATTATGGTCCATCCGCTCACCTCACCATCCGGGCCAAGCAGTGTCCGCAGTTGCGGAGATAAAACAGTCCGGGTCCCGCGTACGCCGCTCCTAGACGCAGGTGCAGACACACTTGCGGCTATATTTGTCGCATGACAAAGTTTCGGATTCGTGAGGCCGCAAACCTCCTGGGCGTCAGCGACGACACACTTCGGCGATGGGCTGACGCCGGACGAGTCGCGACGATGACCGAAAACGGCCGCCTCGCTATTGAGGGCGCAGACCTCGCCCGCTTCGCCGAGGAACTCGCCCGCTCCACCGACCGCCCCACACCCGAGCCAGTCATTCGGGAATCCGCGCGCAACCGATTCGTCGGCCTCGTGACCAACGTCGTCAAGGACACCGTGATGGCGAAGGTCGAGATGCAGGCCGGGCCGCATCGAGTCGTGTCCCTCATGAGTCGCGAGGCCGCCGACGAGCTCGAGCTCAAACCGGGCACCCTCGCGGTCGCCTCGGTCAAGTCCACCAACGTTGTCATCGAAGTGCCCGTTCAGCCATAAATCCGCCAAGCATCAACAAAGGAGTCCATATGCGTCGTCGTACCACGCTGGCCATAGCAGCGATCGCCGCGCTCACCACCCTCGTCGGCGGTTGCTCGTCGAGCAAAGACTCGGGCTCTGCGTCGTCTAACAGCAACGACAGTTCGGCATCGAAGGTCACCGGCACCATCACAGTCCTCGCTGCAGCATCGTTGACGGAGTCGTTCGACACCATTGCCAAGTCGTTCGAGAAGGCCAATCCCGGCACCACGGTAAAGATCAGCTACGGCGGCAGCTCGGCGCTCGCTGAGCAAATCAACCAGGACGCCCCCGTCGATGTCTTCGCGTCTGCGTCGACAAAGAACATGACCGCCGTAACCGACACCGGCAAGGCCGAGACTCCGACCACCTTTGTCCAGAACAAGATGCAGATCGCCGTACCCGCATCGAACCCGGCGAAGATCACCAAGCTCGCCGACCTCGCCAAGCCCGACGTCAAGGTCGCGCTCTGTCAGCCCCAAGTGCCGTGCGGAGTGACTGCCGCAAAGGTGTTCACCAACGCTGGCCTGAAGGTCACGCCTGTCACATTGGAGCAGGACGTCAAGAGCACGCTGACCAAAGTAGAGCTCAATGAGGCCGATGCCGCGGTCGTCTATGTCACCGACGTCAAGGCTGCCGGCGACAAGATCAAGGGCATCGAAATCCCCGATGACGTCAACGCGACGACCGACTACCCCATTGCAACGATGAAGAAGGCCCCCAACGCCGACGGCGCCAAGGCGTTCATGGACTACGTGCTGTCGGCCGACGGCATTAAGGTTCTTGAGAAAGCGGGATTCGCGAAGCCGTAGCAGCTCGACCAGGGGTGACCAGATAGCAGTGGGGCAACCACGTCGTACGACGAAACAACGGCGCGTCGATAAGACTGGAGCGCCCGCAATTATCGGCATTCCCGCCACTGTCGCGGTGTTGTTCTTGCTGATCCCGCTTGTCGCGCTCATCATCAGGGCACCGTGGAGCGGTCTCGGCCAGATCCTCAGCAACAGTGATGCCCTGACAGCGTTGCGGCTCTCGCTGATCTGCGCCACGTCGGCAACCGCGATCTCGCTGGTCATCGGCGTACCCCTCGCATGGGTGCTGGCCAGGGTCAACGTGCCTGGGATTGGCCTGCTGCGAGCGCTTGTCACGCTGCCACTGGTGTTGCCGCCGGTCGTCGGTGGTGTGGCGCTGCTGATGGCGTTCGGCCGTAACGGGATCGTCGGGCGGTATCTCGGCGACTGGTTCGACTTCTTCCTGCCGTTCACGACGCCCGGCGTCATCGTTGCCGAGGCATTTGTGGCCATGCCATTCCTGATCGTGACCGTCGAAGGCGCCCTGCGGTCGGCCGACCGCGGACTCGACGAGGCCGCGGCCACGCTCGGCGCCTCTCGTACGACGATCTTCAGGCGAGTGACGCTGCCGTTGATCGGGCCGTCGCTGGTGGCCGGCTCGGTGCTGTGCTGGGCCCGCGCTCTCGGCGAGTTTGGCGCCACCATCACCTTTGCCGGTAACTTCCCCGGTACGACGCAGACCATGCCGCTCGCGGTCTACAACGCGTTGCAGACCGATCCCGATGCCGCCATCGCACTTAGCCTTGTGCTGCTCTTGGTCGCGGTGGTCGTGCTGGCGAGCATGCGGCAGCGATGGTTACGTGGAAGCGGGGCCACGATATGAGCGATACGACCATGCAGCTGACGACAGCGTCGCCGAGACCGTTGCACGTAAACGCGACCGTCGAGCGCGGCAGCTTCGTATTGGACGTCGACTTCACCGTCGCCCCAGGTGAAGTGCTCGGCGTGATCGGCCCCAACGGAGCCGGCAAGAGCACACTGCTGCGCACGCTGGCCGGTCTCTCGGCTCTTACCGAAGGGTCGATCGCGCTCGGTGACGAGGTGTACGACGACCCGGCCGCGGATGTCTTCTATCCCGCGGAACGCCGACCTGTCGGACTGGTTTTCCAGAACTACCGACTGTTTCCACATTTGTCGGTGCTCGATAACGTCGCCTTCGCGGCCCGCGCTCAAGGCGCCGGGCGCCGGGAATCGCGAGCGCGTGCGGGCACGTGGCTCGACCGGCTGGACCTGTCGGAGTTCGCCTCCCGCAAGCCGGCGCAGCTGTCCGGTGGCCAGGCGCAGCGGGTGGCGCTGGCGCGCGCGCTGGCGGCAGATCCCGGGATCTTGTTGCTCGACGAGCCACTGTCCGCGCTCGACGCCCGCACCAAGCTGGAGGTGCGCAACGGACTACGAGACCACCTGCGCGACTTCGGTGGACCGACCTTGATCGTCACGCATGATCCGCTCGAGGCAATGGTGATGACCGACCGGCTGCTCGTCATCGAGCACGGTCGCGTCGTACAACAGGGCGCTCCCGCGGACGTCGCGCGACGGCCGTCGACGTCGTACATTGCCCGCCTGGTCGGCCTCAACCTCTACGCCGGCGTCGTACGGCCCGATGCCGCAGTCGAGCTCGACGGTGGCGGGAAGCTTTTTGGTTCGGCGTACGCCGCGGGCGACATGAGCGCGGAACTGCCGCCAGTCGGCTCCCGCGCGCTGGTCGCCGTACGGCCGACGTCGGTGGCGATCCACGCGACGCGGCCCGAGCACTCAAGCCCCCGAAATGCCTGGGAGGGAACGGTTGCCGGCTTGGAGCTGCTGACCGATCGGATCCGGGTGCAGGTGGACGGTACGCCCTCGGCGCTTATCGATGTCACCGCCGGAGCTGTCGCCGAGCTCGACCTCGCACGGGGCGATCGGGTATGGCTGAGCGTCAAGGCCACCGAGGTAGACGTGTACGCCGGCTAGCCCACGCCGTGCCTGCTGTCAAACCAACGTCCACAGCCAGCAGGTGCCGTCCACAGGTTCTGATACGAACCACACGGACGCCGAATTCTTCCTTACGTTGCTTGAAATCCTCCATCTCAAGCGACGGGAACTTGCATGAAACGGCGTACAACTCGAGGGCTGTCGACGGCCGCCCTGATCGGCGCGTTGGCGATCATTTGCCCAATACTTGCGACCTCCAGCGCGGACGCAGCACCATTCAGCCCCGGCTATCCCAAGACCGGACCCCATGTAGGACAGGGACTCAGCTTGCTGGTCGACGACGAGTCCTACGGCACCTACCTCTACGACGTGGATACCGGCGACGGTCAGGAGCATCTGATCGCCTACTGCGTCGACTTCCACAACAGCTATCACCCTGACGTACCTCTTCAGGAGGCTCCATGGTCCGATCTTGCCTCGCTCACGCCCAACGGCGCGTACATCAGCTGGGCGATGCACCATTCCTACCCGCATCTCGCGCTCACCGAGGTCGAGTCGACGACCGGGTTGGCGTTCAACGACGGATTGTCCGATGCCGAGGCGATCGCCGCGACCCAGGCTGCGGTCTGGCTGTTCTCGGATGGAATCACGCTTGACGGCGCGCACGTGCAGGGCACGCCCGCCGAACAAGCCGACGTGGCGGCGATGTACGGATACCTCACCGGCCCGACCAACACCGGGATGCAACCCGAGCCCGACCCCACGCTTGATCTGAAGATCGACACCACCGTCGGCCTGGCCGGTACGCCGATAGGTCCGATCACGGTCACGACCACCGGTGAGAGTGTCGACATCGACGCCGTTGGATTCGACGGCGCGATGCTCGTCGACGCGGACGGTACGCCGACCGGCACCGTCACCAACGGCGCGGAGGTGTATCTCGACGTACCGGGCGACGCGACCGGAGGCGCCGTGACAGTTTCCGGGACCACCACGGCCACGGCTACGGCGCAGGTCGGACGACTGTTCACGCCAGCGGTCACGACCACTCCGGCAGCGACACAACTGCTCGCAGTGGCCGCGGTCAAGGCGATCGACGTACACGCCGAGATCCCGGTGGCCTGGAAACCACGTCCTTCGGCGCCGACGCCGCCGCCCCCACTAGACGTGACGCCGCCGCCACCTGCCCCTGTCACTCAGCCCGTCGAGGTCCCACGGCCCACACCGCCGATGCCCGCCCCGATCGCTGCTCCCGTGCAGGCGGTCGCGGAGCAGCCCCAACTCGCATATACCGGCCTCAACGCCACCGAGTCGCTCGCCGTCGCCACCGGGCTGATTGTCGGCGGGATCGTCTGCGCCGCAGCCGGACGGAGACGCCGTACCTAGATCAGCCGAAGTACGCCGGTGGCCGCCGCCCCCACGATGACCACGACGATGAAGGGAGCTTTGAGTTTCAAGGCAATCGCGGCGGCCACCAGCCCCCCGATCCGAGCATCGAACACGACGTTCTGGCCACTGGAGACGGTATTCGCAGCGGTCAGTGCCGCCAGCAGACCGATGGTCACAATCCCTGACATATAGGCAATCCGGGGGTTGTCCATGATCTTGCTCGGCACGACGTATCCGAGGCACTTGGTACCGAAGCACAGGACGCTGGTCCCGAGGATCCACCACCACAGGGTCACTGTCCCTCACCCGCGATTCGTCGGTCGGCGTCGTCGATGACCGGTGCGCTGTCCTCTGGCCGCTGGACCCGGTGCCGGCTCTTGACGAATCCAATCGCCGCGACCACGAGCGCGGCCGCGAGGATCGGCAGTCCACTAGGGATCCACGGCGTGAGCATGACCGTGGTCACCGCAGCAACGGCGGCAATCGCCCACGCCTCACCGTTTTTCAGCCTCGGCCACAGCAGCCCTAGGAATCCGCCTACTGCGGCGCCGTCGAGCCCCCATTGCTTTGGGTCACCGGCCGCGTCACCAACAATCGCACCGAGAAACGTGAACAGGTTCCATAGGACGAAGATCGCGACGCCGGTCACCCAGAACCCGCGCTGCTGCTCACGGACCTCCACTTGGCTTGTGCACACCGCTGTCGACTCGTCGATCGTGACCTGCGCCGCCGCCAACTTGGTGATGCCGCGCGGCCTCAGGAGCGCATTGATCTGCATTCCGTACACGCCGTTGCGGATGCCCAGCAGGACCGCCGTACTCATGGCCGCCACCCCGGAACCGCCCGCGCTGATCACCCCGATGAAACCGAACTGCGAACCGCCGCTGAACAACAACAGGCTCAGCACCATTGTCTGCCACAGGTCTAGTCCGGAGGCGACGCTCAAAGCGCCAAAGGAGACGCCGTACAGGCCGGTCGCGATCGCGATCGCAAGCCCGATCCGCGTCGCCGGGGAGAGTCTGCTGATCACGTAGGTAGTCCGGCCAGGCTGGTGGAGGGGTCAGTCAAGATCGAAGGCGACACTCATCTGATTGTTCCCCGCACCCGCGAGGTCGAGGTAGCCATAGGTGCCCTGCTCGAGGAGTTCGCGGGCCGCCGCGACGAGCGCGCCGAAGGCTGCCTTGTTGAAGGACCCTCCCACCGATATCCGGGCCACACCCGCATCCGCTAGCTCGGCCACCGACGGCAGGCCGGGGCGAGCCAGGATGTTGACGGGCCTGTCGACCTCGCGGACGAGGGTGCGGATATCGTCCAGTTTGCTGATCCCCGGCGCATACAGTACGTCGGCGCCGGCCTCCTGGAAGGCTTGCAGCCGCTCGATCGTGTCCGCGAGATCGGGCCGGTCGTGAATGAAGTTTTCGGCCCTCGCGGTCAACACGAGTCCTGGTGCGCGTTTGGCCGCGTCCACCGCCGCACTGATTCGTTCGACCGCTACCTCTTTGGTGTAGATCGGGTCATCGTCGTCACCGCTGAAGTCTTCGATCGAGCAGCCGGCGAGACCGACCCGGATCGCGGCATCGACGGTGTCGAACACGCCTTGCGAATCGTCAGCGAAGCCATTCTCAAGATCAGCGTTGAACGGTAGGTCGACCGCGTCGACGAGCGACTGCGCATGGGTCAGCGACTCGTCTCGTCCGATCGCGCCATCGAGCTTGCCGAGTGTCGCCGCATGGCCGCTGCTCGTGGTCGCAAGGGCCTTGAATCCGAGTGAGGCCAGTACTTTTGCGCTACCAATATCCCACGGGTTCGGCATCAGCAGCGGCGCGCCCGGTACGTGAAGCGCGCGAAACGTGGACGCCTTGTTCTCTTCTGAAGTCATGAATTGACGGTAGCCCTAAGATGCGGTGATGGCTAAAAACGTGGAAACCGAAGCCCTGGCCGAGCTGGTGCGCCTCAACACCGTCTCGGCGAATCCCGACAGCCAGATCCGTGCGCTGCAGATGGTGCAAAGCATAGTCGCGGGCTCGCCCGGAGCAATAACCGTCACCGACGTAGGCGGCGCGCAACCGTATGCGCTGCTGTCCAACGACGCTGACCCGCGCGCCGAACGGCTGCTGTTCGCCTGCCACGTGGACACCGTGCCGGTACCCGATGCGGGTCGGTGGCAGTTCGAGCCGTGGTCCGCCGAGATCGCGGACGGTCGCCTGCACGGTCGCGGTACGTCGGACATGAAGGCCGGCGTGATCGCTGCGGCGTCGGCCTTTCGGCACGCCGTGGAGTCGGGCGTCCCGGCGGCCTTGTTGCTCACTAGCGATGAGGAGATCGGCTCACTCGGCGCGGCGGCCGCATTGCATTCGCTAGGCGAACTCAGAATTGGCGCCGCCATCGTGCCCGAGGCGACCGGTAACCGCATCGTCACCGGCCACCGCGGCGCGCTGTGGCTGCAAATTAGCGCGAGCGGCAAGAACGCGCACGGCAGCACCCCGCACCTTGGCGAGAACGCCGCCCTCAAGCTCGCGGCCGCGCTTCTGCGCGCCGAGACCGAACTTCCGCTGCAGCAGAACGAGGCCCTGGGCAAGGAAAGCTGGAACCTGGGCCTCCTCCAGTCGGGCATCGCGCCCAACGTCGTACCGGACCGCGCACAGGCAACAATCGATATGCGGGTCATCTCCGACGGTGCGCACCTGCGCGAGTGGTGGGCGAACCAGCCGGAGATCGCCGACGTCGCTACCCGCATACAACTGGCCGCCGTACACACGGACACCAGCGATCCCTGGGTACAGGCACTGCCCGCGCCGCGGGTGGACGAACCCGCTGCGTATTTCACCGACGCGTCGGTGTTTGCCGGTTCTCTACAGCCGTCGCCGGTCGTTATCTGGGGCCCCGGTACGCCGGCCGTCATGCACGCCGACAACGAGTACGTCGAGATCAGCGAGATCGACGAGTGCATCGGCATGTACTGCAGCGTTGTCGACAGTTGGGCGGATCAGAGTGCGCACGCCCTGCGATAGCCGTCCCGTTCGCGCACTCTCCAGATCGGGTCTGTGATGCCCCGTCCACGCGGTCGGCGCCCGGCTAGCGAGGGCACCCGCGAGCGCATCGTGGTCAGCGCGCGCGCCGAGTTCGCCGACCGAGGGTACGACGCGGCGACGCTGCGCGGGATCGCGCGGCGCGCGGAGGTTGACCCGGCGCTGTTGCATCACTACTTCAACGGCAAAGCGGGGCTCTTTGCCGAGGTAGTGGCGATTCCGCTCGATACGTCGGCAATTGTCAAGTCCATCAATGACGGACCCACGGCGGAGCTCGGACAACGCGTGGTCCGTACGTTTCTTAGTGTCTGGGAGTCGCCGGATGGGCGGGACCGGTTTGTCGCGCTGATCCGCTCCGCACTGTCCAACGAGCAGGCCGCTGCGGCATTACGTGAGTTCCTCACCCGCGAACTGCTGACCAAGGTCGCGGCACGGTCCGGCGTTGCGGACGCCGAATTGCGCGCGAGCCTGGCCGCGTCACACTTGGTCGGCCTTGCCATCGTCCGGTACGTCGTAATGATCGAGCCGCTCGTGCATGCGTCCGTCGACGAACTCATCTCCCTAGTGGGACCCACCCTGCAGAACTATCTCGTGCCGTAAGTTCTCACGTTTGTGTTGACCCGCGAAGTTCGCCGGGTCTATATTTCATCACATGATGAATAATGCAGCGGTCGTCGTCGAGAAGTTGCGCGTCGTGCGCGGCAAACGCGAGGTGCTGCCTGATCTCTCGCTGACCGTGCCACGCGGACAAGTTGTTGGGTTGCTCGGTCCGAGCGGCGGCGGCAAGTCGACTCTGCTGCGCGCCATCGTCGGCGTACAGATCGTCAAGAGTGGGACCATCACCGTCTTGGGCGAGCCCGCGGGATCGCGCAACCTTCGCTCACGTGTCGGCTATGTGACCCAGGAGCCCAGCGTCTTCCAGGACCTGACGGTCCGCCAAAACCTTGCCTATTTCGCGAAGCTCGTCTCGGCGGCACCGAATGTCGTCGACGAGGTCCTGTCGTCAATCGACCTCGACTCGCACGCCGACAGTCACGTCGCCAACCTCTCGGGCGGTCAGCGCTCTCGGGTATCTCTCGGCGCCGCCTTGGTCGGCGCGCCCGAGCTTCTGATCCTCGACGAACCCACCGTCGGGCTCGATCCGGTGCTGCGCCGCGACCTATGGGAGTTGTTCCACCGCCTTGCCGGCGCCGGTACGACGCTGCTGGTCTCAAGTCACGTCATGGACGAGGCGACTCGATGCCACCGGCTACTTCTACTGCGGGAAGGGAAAATTCTCGCTGACGAAACTCCGAACGGTCTGCTTGAGAAGACTGGCGCGACCGATGCCGAAGGAGCATTCCTACGGTTGATCAGCAAGGAGAGCGCGAAATGAACCCGACACTTACGCTCGCCACGGCAGGGCGAGTGATGCGTCAACTTCTCGCCGACCGTCGCACCATGGCGCTCATGCTCGTGGTGCCGTGCGTCCTCATCGGCTTGCTTGCCTGGATCTTTAAGTCCACGCCGGTGTTCGATCAAATCGGTGCGCCGCTATTGGGCATCTTTCCGTTCGTGGTCATGTTTCTGGTGACGAGCGTGGCGACATTGCGTGAGCGCTCGTCCGGAACCCTCGAACGGTTGCTCTCTACACCGCTCAACAAGGCCGACTTCCTGCTCGGGTACGCGATCGCGTTTGGCGTCATGTCAATCCTGCAGGCCCTGATCGCTACCGGTTTTGCGGTGTGGGTGTGCGGTCTCAACGCTGCCGGTCCAGCGTGGCTACTGGTCGTTGTCGCGGTGGTAGATGCCCTGCTGGGTACGGCGATCGGCCTGTTCGTCAGCGCGTTTGCCCAAACGGAGTTCCAGGCAGTTCAGTTCATGCCGGCGTTCGTTCTCCCGCAGTTCTTGTTGTGCGGACTCTTGGTGGCCCGCGATCAGATGCCGGATGTACTGCATTGGATTTCCAATATCCTGCCGCTGTCCTATGCCGTCGACGCCATGACGACCGTATCGACCAAAACCGATGCTACCGGCGACGTCGTCGTCGATCTGGTTGTCGTGTTGGCATTCGCGATCGCCGCATTACTCCTCGGCGCGATGACACTCAAGCGCCGTACCCCCTAGCGCGCAACGTCAGGCCGACGCTGGCCAACCAAAGTCGCCGCCTCAAACGCGGCCGCCAGTTGCAGTACGCCGAAGTCATCGTGCCAACGACCGACGATCTGCACGCCCACCGGCAGCCCATCGTCGGTGAAGCCACATGGCACGGAGATCGCCGGCAGGCCGGTGAGCGTGATGTAGCAGGCCGATTTCATCCACGCGACATAGCTTTCCATCTCCACGCCATTGATCTGGGTGGGGTAATCGATCTCAACGTCGAACGGCGGCACCTGGTTGACCGGGCAGATCAGGAAGTCGTGGCCCTGAAAGAACTCGCGCGCACGATGATAAATCTTCGTGCGGGTCTCCTCGGCCCTGCCGACCTCTAACGAGGTGAGCTTCAGGCCTTGCTCGATATTCCAGACAACGGTGTCCTTGAGCAGCGCGCGATGGTCGCGCAGTCGATCGCTCCCGGACAGCGCGAAGCCAGCCGCACGCAGCACGTGGAACGCCTCGTCGGCGCCGGCGAAGTCGGGCGCAGCCTCCTCGACCTCGCACCCTATGTCGCTGAAGACGTGCCGCTGGCTCTCCAGCACTGCCGTCACGGCAGGATCCACTGGTAGTCCGCCGAGGTCCGGGGACCACCCGACACGTACACCCTTGAAGGATCGGTCAAGGGGGCGAGCGAAGTCGGCCGCCGGAGAATCGATCGAGATCGGCGAACGGGCGTCGGGCCCTGCGATCGCCTCCAGCATCAGCGCGACATCGCCCACCGTGCGAGCCATCGGCCCCTTAACCGCCAGGCCATTCCAGCCGTTTTGCGCCGGCCACGTCGGGACCCGGCCGGGCGAGACTCGAAACCCGACCACGTTGTTGAAGTTGCCGGGGTTGCGCAGCGATCCACCCATGTCGCTGCCGTCAGCGATCGGGATCATGCCCGCGGCGAGCGCGGCGCCCGCCCCTCCGCTGCTGCCGCCTGCGCTCTTCGTCAGGTCGTACGGATTGCGAGTCGCGCCGAACACCGGATTGAACGTATGCGATCCGGCTCCGAACTCCGGCACGTTCGTCTTGCCGATAGTGAGGGCACCGGCCGCCTTGAGCCGCTCGACGACCAACGTGTCGAACGTCGGAACGTAGTCGCTATAGATCGGCGACCCAAACGTGGTGCGCAGGCCCGCCGTTTCTTCGAGGTCCTTATGTGCGATTGGCAGGCCGTGTAGCGCACCGACTTCTGCTCCCGAGCTGACCTTCGCGTCGGCCTCGTCGGCGAGACGAAGAGCTTCATCCGGCTCGATCGCGCTGACGATCGCGTTTACCGCCGGGTTGACTCGCTCAATCTGGTCCAGATGCGCCTGCATTACCTCCCGGGCTGAGATCTGGCGAGACCGGATCGCGCCAGCCAACTCCCGGGCCGTCATAAAGCAGAGGTCGTCCATCGCGTGCTCCTCGTCGATGTTGGGCACTACTTGATCGCTATCGCGTTAGCCGGCGAGCCGGCCGCCCCGTGTACATGCAGCGGCGCTGAAACGAGAAAGGCCTCGTAACGGCCGTCGTCGCGGCAATCCTGCGTGAGTGCCGCGGTGTCCCAGAATTCGCCGATCGAGATTCCAAACTGCCCGATGATGAAACGATGTAAAAAGCCAAACGGGTTTTCGTCATAGTCAAACGTCGGCGGCCACTGCTCAAGCGCGGGTAGGTCTGTCACCACAGCGCTCACGTGAAGGTTCCAGATGAATTCAGCCATCGCCTCGGACCGCTGCAGGCCCAGGGTCTGCAACGTCTCTCGCGACGCGAGACGTTCGCGGAGCGCCGGATCATCATGGCGCCGGTACCACTCGAGGAATCCGGTGTGAATGATGAGCACGTCTCCGGTCTCGACCTGGACGTTCTGCGCGGCAAGGCACCCCGACAAGTCCTCCACCGTGACCGCACGCGGAACTGTCGGATCGTAGTCCGCGCCTTCTGCCCGGTACACACTTTCCAGGTCCACAATCACCGCGCGGCCGGCAATTCCTCGCTCGGCGACGTGATGGATGGCGTTGCGACCCTCATCGAGGATCTCGCTCGTCGTGACCCCGTTATAGAAGCTGCCCGGGGCGTAGGCCGCATGGGACAACGCGTCCCACTGGCTGGAGGACTGCGGGGAGAACTCGTCGAAGATGTCATCCATAGAACGCCCGTGAGCCGGCACGATCGGTGTACGACGGAGCGCCTTTCGATCGAACATCGGTGGGCTGATCACGTCCATTGGCGCGTTCATCGAGAAGACAGCGCCCTTGCGTACGAGCCGCGCGGCGGCAGTGACGCGTTCGGGCGTCTGCAGGTTGAACATGCCGACATTGTCGTCCGCACCAAACAGGCCCCAACCGCTCCGCCCACCACCGGGCAACTCGGGCAGCGAGGAGTAGTCGGGTAAGGGTTCATCGCGGGTCATACGAGTGCTCACCTTTCGATCGGTCCAGATCATCGGTCGACGACCGGCAGAATCTGACACTACGGCAGGCGATCGCGCATAACTAGATACCAAAGAAGGACAATACTATTTCGGACGTCCGCCTGATAATGTCGTTTGAAACGGACGGAGACTCATGTCGAGCACTGATGGCCATCCCACGCCTGGCCTCCCCGAACTCACTGTTGATCCATTAAGCAAACCGGTAACTGTCTTCCGCGACGAGTGGGGCATCCCGCACATCCAAGCCGCCTCCGCTGCTGATGCATTCGTTGCCCAGGGATACGCGCACGCCGAGGATCGGCTCTGGCAGATGGACTCGGCCCGTCGTCAAATGGAGGGCCGTTGGGCCGAATGGGTCGGCCCAAGCGGCGTAGCGGCCGACAAACTAGCCCGCCGGCTTCAGGCGGCAGCGGCCTCTCGACGTGACTACGCTGCGCTCGGCGACGAAGCGCGTCTGATGGTGGATTCGTACGCTGCCGGCGTCAATGCCTTTCTCGACGAGAAGCGCCCACTCCCCCTCGAATACCAGCTGGTCGGCGGGGCACCAGAAAGATGGGAGGGCTGGCACTGCATCGCCGCCATGCGGCAGCGTGGATTCCTCATGGGATCTGTCTGGTTCAAACTCTGGCGCACGGCCGCACTCGCGGTCTTGCCTCCCGAGCAAGTTGCCAAGCTGAGGTACGACGATGGCGGCAGTGAGCGTCTCTGCATTCCTCCTGGCACGGATGCAAGACGCTGGATCGCTTCTCTGCAAGAGCTTGCGCCCGCGGTCGAGGCGGTCGCGCAACTTCAACAAGAGGACTCGACTGGCGGCGGGAGCAATAACTGGGCAATCGCGCCAAGCCGAACTGCTACCGGACGTCCGCTACTGGCGGGCGACCCGCACCGTCAGTTCGAAATGCCCGGCATGTATGCGCAAATGCACCTCGCCTGCGATGAGTTCGACACCATTGGCCTAACTGTGCCGGGTGTCCCTGCATTCCCACACTTTGCGCACAACGGCACTGTCGCGTGGTGTGTCACGCATACGTTCGCGGATATCCATGACTTGTACGTCGAACGTTTCGACGTAGAGGATCCGTCTCGTTATCTCTTTCGAGACCAGTGGCTCGACGCCGACATCTCCGAAGAGACGATCGGCGTACGCGGCGGTCCCGACGTGACCGTGGATATCATCCGCACTCAGCACGGCTCCGTCATCGCCGGTGACGCGGGCCAGGGCGTGGCGCTCACGCTGAAATCGATTCAGATGGAGGGCACAGACCGCTCGTTCGAAACACTGTTGCCGATGCTTCGGTCGACGAGCTGTGACACCTTTTACGCAAGCACGAAGGGATGGGGGCTGATCGACCATAACCTCGTCACCGCGGACACTCACGGCAACATCGGTCACCTGGTCCGCGCTCTCGTTCCACGACGGCCGGCCCTCAACGGCTGGCTACCGGTACCCGGCTGGACCGGTGACTACGAGTGGGATGGCGTCATCCCGTGGGAGCGCATGCCACGGGTGGACAACCCCGAACGTGGATACATCGTCACGGCCAATAATCGCGTAGTGGACACAATCGCCGAGACGGGCGATTACTTCTGCACCGACAGCCATCCCCCGCATCGGGCGAGCCGGATCGAGCAGCTTATCGCAGCGATGCCGTCGGCTAGCCTCGATCAGATGTCCCATATTCACGCCGATACCGCGAGCGCGCCGGCGGCGATGTTCCGCGACCGCATTGCGGCCCTCTCGTTGACCGATGAACCCGCACGTCGACTCCAACAACTCATTTCGGACTGGGATGCCCGGTTGGACGCTGATTCATCTGCGGCGGGGGCCTACACCCGCGTGCGCTGGGCTCTGGCCGCGCTGCTTGTCGAGCGATCTGGGTTGGGCAAGACCCTGAGCGACCCCCTGACTCAGGTACCACCGGGGGTCTCGCCGGCCAACCAGGCGTGGTGGATGCTGCCGACGCTGCTGCGCAACGACGACGCGAGCATGTTTGGCGGCTGGAACTGGGATGAAGCATTAACGGAGGCACTGCGCGTCGCAGCATCGAACGGCATGCCCGGCCCATGGCAGGAGGAGCACAGCGCGATGCTTGCGCATCCGTTTGGTCGTCACTTCGAGGACGCTGCCGCGGCACTCAGCCCGCCCGGCGCACGACTCGGCGGCGACAACGAGACGGTGTGGGCGAACGGATGCACGGCGGTCGGCGGCCTGCGTGCGACGTACGGCGCGATCTCGCGCTACGTGTTCGACGTCGGCAACTGGGATGCCAGCACCTGGATCGTCGTCAGCGGTTCATCGGGAAATCCGTCAAGTCCTCACTATCTTGACCAGCATGAGAAATGGTCGCGCTGTGAGATGGTTCCGATGACCTATAGCTGGGATGCGATCGCAACATCCGCCGCGCGGACGGTGCTGCGGCCTGGACGGGGCTAGCCTTCAGCCCGGGTCGTTGTCTACGACCTTCGACGTTACTTAGCGCGTAAAGGCCGGCCACCGATCCATAATGCCCAGCCGGCGCTCAAGTGCCTCGGCGACCTGCAGAACCGCTATGTCCCGATGGAGCGCACCGGCGATCTGAATGCCTACCGGCAGGCCGGACTTGGTCCAGCCGCACGGCAACGAAATAGCCGGCTGGCCGGTCAGGTTGAACGGGTTCAGCGCATAGGAACGGCCGAAACCGGCGTACTTCTCCTGACCCTCGAAATAGTCACGTCCGTCGATGATGCTCGAATCGCGCCCCGGAAATGCCGACCACGCTTCGAGCGGCATGGTCGGGCTGACGAAGAAGTCCACTTCTTCAAACATCTTCACGGAACTGGCGTAGAGTGCGCCCCGCTTGGCTTCTGCCCTACGAAGCTCGACCGCGGAATACTGGTTCCCCGCCTCGATCATCTCCTGGAGGGTGTCCTCAACCCAGTCGGGGTTCGATTCCACTACCGAGCCGATTCCATTTGCAATCTGAGTCGTATAGATGGCGCGATGGAATTCGGACGTGTCCTCCCACCCCGGTGCGGCATCCTCGACCAGGCAGCCGAGCTCGGCGAGCACGTCGACCGCGTCCTGGACGATCTCGACTATCTCGTCTTCGACCGGGCCATATCCGAGGTCGGCGCTCCATCGAACTCTCGTGCCTGCCAAGGGCCGATCGCCCTCGGGCAGCACTTCAAACGGCTCCAGCGGGCTCGTGATCGTGGCAGGGTCACGCACATCATGTCCGGCGAGCACAGACAGCATCATCGCTGCGTCAGCGACGGTACGAGCCAACGGGCCGTTGTGAGTGCGATGCGTCCAATACTCTCGGTACGGATACATCGAGACCCGACCGAAAGAGGCCTTGAACCCCACTACGCCACATAAGGCCGCCGGAATACGTATTGAGCCCGCGCCATCGCCGCCTTGCCCGAACGGTCCGAAACCCGCCGCGACGGCAGCGGCCGCACCGCCCGATGACCCACCGGCCGTCCGGTCCAGCTTCCACGGATTGACGGTCGTCTCAGCGACGAGGTTGTCGCACATGTCCTTGTAGCCAAAGTGCGGCGTATTTGTCTTTCCCAAGAGCAGCCCGCCAGACTGGCGCAGTCGCTCGGCGGTCGCGCTGTCCTGTGTCGGGACATTGTGCTCGAGAAACTTTGAACCCTTTGTCGTTCGGATGCCGGCCGTGTCGTCGAGATCCTTGATAGAGAAGGGGATCCCGTCCATCGGACCGATTAACTTTCCGCTGCGGGCCCGATCATCTGCGTGCGACGCCGACTCCCGCGCAAGATCGTCAGTACGGGTGATGAAAGCGTGGACGTCAGGATCGTGAGCGTCGATGCGCTCGAGCACCGAATCTAAGATCTCCGACGGCAGTACCTCTCGGGCACGGATCATCGTGCCGAGGTCGGTCGCCGTACGACGCCATAGTTCTGTACTCATCGCTCGCTCCTGGTCGTCTTGGCCTCGCGGATTGCGCGAAGCTCCTTCTTGGCTCGCCCGAGCCGGTCCTTGCGACTGCGTTCGAGGTCGAGAATCGCACGCGCCCGGGGGTCAATCAGCCCACGAAGGCCTTCTCCGAGCAAGTTGAGCGACATCACGCTGAGGACGATCGCGATTCCGGGAAAGATGATGAACGTCGGCGCGACAGTGATGAAGGCTCTTGCCTCGCCCACCATGTTTCCCCATGTCGGGGTCGGTGGCTGCACCCCGAGTCCGAGGAAGCTGAGAGAGCTGTCCGCGAGCAATGCGGACGCGTAGATGAACACGGTCTGGACGAGGATAGTGGACGCCGAGTTGGGCAAAATGTGCGTCAGCAATATCTTTGGTCCGCTGACCGCAGACGAGCGGGCCGCCGCGACAAATCCCTTCTCCTTGAGTGAAATCACTCGGCTGCGTACTACGCGTGCGATATGAGGAGTGAAGACGACGCCGAGCGCGATGATCTCGCCCCACACGCCTGAGCGCAATGCGATAAGTAACGCAATAGCAAGGACAATGGGCGGGAACGCCATGACCCCGTCCATCAGTCGCATCAAAGGCCCCGACATCTTGGCGTAGTAGCCCGTCACCGTCCCGATCAAAGTCCCGAGCACAAGTGCCATACCGGTGATCGCGAAGCCGATCCCGAGAGATGTCCGCCCCGCGTACACAATTCTTGCGAGAACATCTCGGCCGTACTCGTCGGTGCCAAGCAGGTGTGCCCCACTCGGTCCCTGCAGACGATTACTCGGGTCGATCGCGCTGTATGACTGAAGCACGAACGGTCCGACCGCAGATATCACGAGGATCGCGACGAAGATGGCTCCCCACACGAGCGTCGGCGCGTCACGCCGCCAGAGGCCGCGCACTCCGGCGCGCACCTTGTCCGCGCGTCCCCTCGTCGGATCGTCCGAGATGGCTCGGTCGACCGAGGCGTCAGATTCCACCGTCATTGGACACGCACCTTCGGATCGGCGAGCACGTACAGCAGATCGGCGATGAGGTTCACGATCACGAAGACGACAGCCATGGTCAGTGTCAGACCGAGAATCAGCGGATAGTCTCTCGCCTGAATCGCGTTATAGAGAGTCAGGCCCCATCCGGGGATGACGAACACCATCTCCAGCACGATCGCGCCGCCCAGCAGATAACCAAAACTCGCGCCCACCACTGTGATTACGGGCAGTAGTGCGTTGGGAAGCACATGCCGATACAGAAGTGTCTTTTCTTTGATCCCCTTAGCTCGTCCAGTGCGGAGGTAGAGATTGAGCAACTCGCCGGAGATGCTCTCGCGCAGGGTCGCGACAAAGAGGGCTACCTGATGCGACGCGAGCACAATGATCGGTAGCACGAGGTATTGCAAGCCTTCAAACGGATGGCTGAGCAGATCGACGTACCCGCTCACCGGGAAGATCTGGATAAACACTCCGAAGATCAGCACGAGGACGAGCGCGAGCCAGAATGATGGCATCGCCAGCCCGAACGCCGTGATCGGCGTTAGGAGCCTGGCCCATAGTGAGCGTGGTTTCGCCGCCGCCTTGAGTGCAAGGGGGACGGCGAGAACCACGCTCAGCACGGTGCTGGCCAACGCCATGAAGATCGTCGGTAACGCGTGATCGACAATCACCTTCAGGACCGGCTGAGCAAACGTAATCGACTTGCCGAAGTCCCCGACGACCGCGTTCCCGAGCCACGTGAAGTACTGCAGGATCAACGGCCCATCGAGGTTCATCGCATGCGTCAACTCATCGATCTGAGACTTGGTCGCATACGGTCCGAGCAGCGCGGCGGCCGGCTCTCCCGGAATCAGATGGATGATGAAGAACATCGCGGTGCCCACAAGTAGCAGCACAATGACGAGATCGCGCAGCCGTCTGAGAATCAGGCGTGCCATTACCGGTTCCTTTAGCTCGTGACGTTTACGCGGACAGGTAGCAGTTCCAGAAGATTCCCTGCGTGAACGGCGACACGTCCTTCAGCTTCTTGGAGTTGACTACGAACGTCTTGTTCGGAGCCACCGAAATCACCGGAAGGTCGTCCCACACAAGTTGCTGGATCTCATCGACAACGCCCTTTGCCTCCTTCGCGTCCTTCGCTGCGCTGTACTTGTCCATCAGGGCATCCAACTTGTCGGACTTGTACTCGCCCGGCCACGTGGGGGTCAGTGGAAGCACCTGGCTCGGTGAGGTGACGGTCCCACTGAACGACGTGAAACTGATGTCCCAGTCCGTGGGGTCCGAGGTGAGCTTCGAGATCATGGTCGGGAAGTCATACACCTGGACGTCGGCCTTGAGCCCGATCTTCTCTAGTTCGGCCTGCAGCACGACGGCCATTTGGTAGTACTTCGGGTAGGTCTGCGTCGTAAAGATCCGGATCGGCTTGTCGGCAGACAGACCGGCTCCTTCAAGCAGTTTCTTCGCTTGCTTCTCATCGTGCTTCTTGTAGATATCCTCACCAGCCTGCGAGTACATGGGCTTGTCGACCGAGAAGACCATCGCGCCATCCAGTGGGGTCCAGAAAATATCGGGCCCGAACGATGCCTGCGACATTGCCTTCTTGTCAATCAGCATGTTGAGACCCTGGCGCGCCTTGAGATCTTTGAAGGCGCTATTTGCGTTGTGGTTGATCAACACGGTCGCGACGAGGCCCGTGTCCGAGACGGAGGAATCGACCGACGGGTCAGTTTTGAGTGCGTCGTACTCATCGGCGCTCACCGCCTGCGCCCACTGGAACTGGCCTGACTTCAGCCCGTTCAGCTGCTGTGCTGGGTCGGCGACAAAGCGGAAGTCGATGTTGTCGACATACGCCGTCTTCGCCCCGGCGACACCACTGGACTTGCCATCGACACTCTTGTAGTCGTCGTACCTAGTGAGGACGACGGACTGACCGTGCTTGTAGTCCTTGAGCTTGTAGGGGCCGGTACCGATGATCTTGTCATCGGCAATCGGAGACGTACCGGCCGATTCTGCAACGGACGCCGGGACGATGATCGCGGCTTGCACGTTGTACGCCAAATCGCCAATCAGTGAGTAGCGCGGCTTATTGAGTTTGATCGCGACGGTCGAGTCGTCCTGTGCATCAATCGACGCGATGTCCTTGGCCGCCAACTTCCCGGTGCCCGAAACCAACTCCCAGCGCTTGAGGCTCGCGACGACGTCGGCGGCTGTCATCGGATCACCGTTCTGGAACTTCACGCCGGTGCGCAGCTTGATCGTGTAGTTAAGCCCATCGTCGGATTTCGTGTAACTTTCGGCCAACATCGGCGCCGGCTGGTAGTCCTTGTCCAAGGCGAACAACTGCTCAAAGACGTTCATCGCAACACGAATAGTCAACGAACCACTGTTCTGGGCCATATCCAGCGTCTGCGGGTCACCTGAGAGTGCCGCGACGACGGTGCCCCCCTTTACTGGCTTGCCGCCGCTCGCGCTGCTGCTGTCGCTGGTTCCGGCGCCGCTACAGCCTCCGACTGTCAATGCGGCCGCGACCGCGATCGCGGCGATCTTGGGGCCGACGCTCGCGCGGCCCTTTCGGACTCGGGGGAGATGCATCCTCATGAGTTACTCCACTTCATAGGGGAACTAGGGTTGTTCGGCGCGGGCGCCTATTTATGCTCGTTACTGTTGGACCGGCTTGAGCGGGAAGTGACACGCGGCCAGCTGGCCGGAGACAATGGGCGTGAGCGACGGCGCTTCGCGATCACACAGGTCCTGTCGTCGTGGGCAGCGATCGCGAAAACGGCAGCCAACGGTGCGATCAACCGCGCCCGTCTCGGCGTCCAGGCCGCCGATGGTCGACTTGGCCCGGTCATCTCGCGACCGAGGGTTGTATGGATCAGGGTTCGCATTCAGCAACATCTGCGTATATGGGTGCGCAGGCCCCGACGACAACGCCTCCGCCGACGCGATCTCGACCAGGGCGCCGAGATACATCACTCCGACGCGATGAGCCACCGAAAGCACCAAGCTCAAATTGTGAGTGATGAACAGATACGTCAGGCCGTGCTCGTCCTGCAGCCGACGAAGGAGATTGACAATCTGGCCCTGCACCGAGACATCAAGGGCGGAGGTCGGTTCGTCGGCGACGATGAGTTTCGGCGAGGTTGCTACGGCACGGGCGATCGCGACCCGTTGTCGCTGTCCGCCTGACAGCTCCGATGGGCGTTTCTGCGCATATGCGCGCGGCAGGTTGACCTCATCTAACAACTGGTTCACGCGCTCGTTAATCGCGGGCTTCTTGAGCTTGAGCAGCGACTTCAGCGGCTCGGCGATTGCCTGCCCAATAGTCTGGCGAGGATCAAGAGAGCCGTTGGGGTCTTGGAAGATGATCTGCACGTCCCGACGGAACTCTCGGTCCGCCGCTCGCCCACGTAGGTGCGTGACCTCGCTTCCGTCGAGGATGATCGAGCCATCGCTCGCTGGCTCGAGCCGCGCGATCAGGCGCCCCAAGGTCGTCTTTCCGGAACCGCTCTCTCCAACGAGACAGAAGAACTCGCCACTTCGCAGCTCGACACTGACCTGGTCGACCGCCCGGATCGAATTCCCTGCCTTCTTAGATCCGATCGACTCGCTACGCGCACTTGTTGAGTAGACCTTTGAAACATCGTCAACGACCAGGAAATCTTGACGTCCTAAGGGGGCGTCTTGCGACGAAGGCGGAGCGGCGTCACGTTCTGGGCGATAAATCGAGTTCCGGCGCGCATCGTAGGTCAGAAAGTTCCAGCACGAGACCAAGTGGCTGCCGATCGGACTCGCGATCGTCGCACCATCCGGACGTACGTCGGTCGACACCTCGACGAGGGTCGGCTCATTGACGGCACACTTCTCGGTCGCGAGACCGCACCGTGCCATGAACCGGCATCCGGCGATTTCGTCGGACGGCGATGGCACCGATCCGGGTATCGTGCGCAGCTCGCGTCCGCCGCCGTGATCCGGGCGCGGCACGCATTCCAGCAGCGCCTTCGTGTACGGATGCTTCGGCCTGGACAAAATCTCCTCACACGGGCCTTCTTCGACAAGTCGGCCGGCGTACATCACGGCCACCCGATCGGCTATCTCTGCGGCGATCCCCATGTCGTGCGTAATCAAGACAATTGCCATGTTTCGTTCACGCTGCAGTTTCACCAACAGGGTGAGGATCTCCGCCTGAATCGTGACGTCAAGCGCCGTCGTCGGCTCATCCGCGATAAGCAGCTCGGGATCACACATGAGTGCCATCGCAATCATCGTGCGCTGTTGCATCCCGCCCGATAGCTGATGCGGATACCGCTCTAGACAGCCGGCGGGGTCAGGAATGCCAACTTGAGCAAGCAATTTCGCGGCCTTCTCAAGGGCCGCATCCTCGGACAGATCACGGGCGGCCTCGACGAGCTGGGGTCCAATTCGCTTTGTCGGATTAAGGGCTTCCATACATTCCTGGAAGATCACCGACGCTCGGCGACCGCGAACAGCAGCCATCTGGAGCTGATCGAGGGCCACCAGATCCTGGCCGTCAAAATCGGCACGGCCGAACACCTCGACAGACGACGTGAACTCGAGCAGACGAAGGATGGACAACGCCGTTACGGTCTTGCCGCTCCCCGACTCTCCAACGATGCACAACGTCTTGCCCCGCTCAACAGCCAGCGCCACATCGCGAACGAGGTCGGTCGTCTTACTTGGTTCTTCGAGACTGACACGAAAATCTGAAACTTCGAGCAGGGGCACTACACACTCCTCGGTCCGGGCCATCTCGCTATTTTGCATCAATCGTCCGAAATACTAAAGAGCACATTACAGAATGTTTGTTGCCTCAAAGTTACGGTCTGATTGCAAAGTTGCCCGACTACCGCTGGATCGGCACGCTCCGCGAACGACAGATCTCACTTCGATCGGCAGCCTTAATACGCCGCTCGTTCAATATCCACTGGTGGTACTACGAACGGCGGTCACGCACAAACAACGGCACCGCTCAGATCCAGCGATAGATCTGAGCGGTGCCGTCGAAAGCGATAACTCTGAGCCGAAACTCGGCCTGCTGCGCTACTCCATCGTGCTACTTTTTGGCAACGGCGACGCCGCGCAGGTTGGGATACCCGTTGGCCTTCTGAGAGGCGCCCGACACGTTATCGGCGTACGCCGCGGCCTGATGGATCATGCACACGGGGATCAGGTGCGGCGGACTCTCGACCCAGGCATCCATGTACTTTTCGTACGCGGGCTTGCGTTCGGCCGGGTCCATCGACGCGGCGCCCTCCGCCCCGTACTTCACCAGCTCGGGGTATTCCATTGCGCCAGGGTTAAACAGCGCCGTGGGGCTTAGGTACCGGCTCATGACGGTGTCAGGGTCGTTCATCCCGGTGTAGATGGAGGTAAACGTCTCGGTCGTCTTGTCGATGGCAAACTCCTGCACCTGCGGGTTCGGAGGCAAGGAGTGGATCTCCATGGTGATGCCGATGTCGGCGAGTTGGCTCTGCACGACCTCCGCGAACTTCGTGTAAATCGTGACGTTCGGGGCGGCGGTGGCGATGTCCAGCTTCGTCACGCCCGCCTTCTTCATGATTTTCTTGGCCGCGTCGGGGTCGTAGGGAAAGACGTCGAGGCCGTCGCCGATCTTTTCGCTGTATCCGGGGCTCGTCTCCGGGAAGGGTTGGATCTGTGGGGTGCAGTAACCGTCGTACAGACCCTCTGAGATTGCTTTGCGATCGATCGCCATGTTCAGCGCCTTGCGCACCTCGGGGTCCGCAAACGGCCCCTTGGCCGTGTTGACCATGAAGTAAATAAACAAGGTGCTCGGCCTAATGACGGGCGTTTTTCCGGCTTCGGATGCTAGGTCGGCCTCGTCAGGGTTGATTCTGGCGCCGTCGACCGTCCCGGACTTCAGCGCGTTGATACGCGTCTGGTCGTCGGGCATGTAGTGATAGGTCATTGTGGCGACCCGCTGCGCGTCCGGATCCCAGTAGTCTGGCGTTTTCTCGTACTCCACCTTGCTGCCAGTCTGAATGTTCGTGGCCTGGTAGGCGCCGATACCAACTGGCTTCGCGTCTAGACCGCCGGCCTCGACGGCCGCGGGAGACACCATGATGCCGGCACGACTGGCAAGCCCAATCACGATTGAGCCGAGGCCACCGGTGAGGTGCACGTCGACGGTGGACGGGTCGATGACCTCGACCGATTCGATCTGGTGCAGCTCGCCGGCAAGGCGGCTCTCTTTATCGCGCGTCCGATCGAGGTTGAACTTGACCGCATCGGCATCAAACGGCGTGCCGTCCGAGAACGTCAGGCCGGCGCGCAACTTGAGGGTGAGGGTCTTGTTGTCCGCTGAGGGGGTGAACTCCTCGGCGAGCATTGGATGGACGCTTCCTTCTGAGTCCTCGAAGAGCAGCCGATCGTAGACCGGCGCATACAAGGTGATGTCCGAGCCATTGATACTTTTCGTGGGATCCCAGCTGGCTGGATAGCTCGTGTAGGCAAACTCGAAGTGCCCGTTAGGGTCATAGTCCTTCGCCAACTTGATGGCGCTGCCGTAGTTTTCGGTGTCGGCGGCCGACTTCCGATCCGGCGCGGCACCACAGCCGGATAGAACCAGCCCCGCACAGATCAGTCCGGCCAAAATCTTTGGTGCGCGTTTCATTCGTGCTCCTTTTCGAGGCGATTACAGCGCGCATCGCAGCGTCGGAACATCAGCGCCGCGGCACATTTTTGTCGGCAATTTCCCGCGTCAGACCGTTAAGTCTGCGTTAAGTGGAATATAGAATATGACAGATCGGCGGCAGAAACCCAAGGGTGCCCTATCGGTTCGTTACCGATCCGATAGCAACCGTGGGCCACACCCGATCTCACGATTTCATCGCGGGTCTGCGGCGATTCTCTCTATCACGCGGTCAAGCATTCTGATCTGTTCATCGCGCGAGGCACTCCCCTTGTAGAGAGTCGCTTGGACACTCAGACCGTCGATCAGGACATGAAACTCTCTAATGGCCTGCTCTATGTCAATGTCCGGTTTCAGCTCGCCGAGCTGAGATGCCTCCGCCAATCGGTCACGGATACGGCCCCGTAGGGCATCTAGCTCGCGCCCGTTGATTTCAATCAAACGCTTGTCACCCACCGCCTGCCCCCAGAAGCTCGCTTCTATGGTCGCCAGCAGTCGACGTCGCTTGTCGAGGGGGAGGCACTCGAGCAGGTATTCACGCAGCGCAGCCAGCCCAGTGAGCTTGGTTCCGGACACTCGCTCGAGCACCTCTAAATGTGCAGCGCGCATCGCCGACGCCATGATGTCGGCCTTGTCCTTGAAGTAATGCGCCAGAACACCGCTCGAATAGTTGGCTTCCTTGGCAATCTCGCGGGTCGTCGTGTTGGCAATGCCCTGCCGGGCAATTACCTGCCATGTCGCTCTAATGATCGCTCTGCGGCGCTCCTCGTGGTCAACTATCTTCGGCACTAAGGAACCTCGCTATCGAAGTGTGAAACCGCTGTTGCGCTTGACCGTAGCGAGATACACCCCAAGAACGTCCGTCGGGTCACCGTGAACGGTCATTGGTAATCTTGCGCGCATGACTGAGCCCGCGATCGAACCTACCGACTTCATCAGTGAGATCGTTCGCGCGGACAACACCGCCAGCACATTCGAGGGCCGCGTCCAGACCCGATTTCCTCCGGAGCCGAACGGCTATCTGCACATCGGGCACGCGAAGGCAATCGTGGTCAACTTCGGCACCGCCGATCGTTTCGGGGGCACCTGCAACCTGCGCTTCGACGACACCAACCCCGAGACCGAGGACATCGAGTACGTCGAGTCGATCGTGAGCGACATCCGTTGGCTGGGCTACGAGCCGGCCAAAATCCTGTATACCTCCGACTACTTCGAGCAGCTCTACACATGGGCGGAGTATCTCGTCGAGCAAGGCAAGGCATACGTCGATGACCAAGACGGCGACACCATCTCCGAGCAGCGCGGCGACTACAGCAGACCAGGCGTCGACTCGCCGTACCGTGATCGGTCGGTCGATGAGAACCTCGACCTGCTGCGGCGGATGCGCGCCGGCGAGTTCGGCGATGGCGAGCGATGCTTGCGAGCGAAGATCGACATGCGTGCGGAGAACATGTGGCTGCGCGACCCGGTGCTGTACCGGATCCGCCAGGCCCACCACCACCGCACCGGCGACACGTGGCCGATTTACCCGACGTACGACTGGGCGCACGGGCAGAGCGACGCGATCGAGGGCGTGACGCATTCGCTGTGCACGATGGAGTTCGAGTCACACCGGCCGCTGTACGACTGGCTGCTCGCCCAGCTATCGCTACCGAATGACACCCCGAAGCAGACCGAGTTCGCGCGGATGGAGATCACCCACACGATCACCTCGAAGCGTCGGCTACGCAAGCTCGTCGAGGAAGGCATCGTCGAGGGATGGTCCGACGCGCGGATGCCGACGATCAGCGGTCTGCGGCGCCGCGGCTACCCGGCCTCCGCAATCCGCGCGTTCTGCATCGAGACCGGCACGACCCGCGCCAACGCGCGGCAGTCGATCGAGTTACTGGAGTCTTTTGTACGACGTGAACTGAACCTGACCGCGCAACGGCGAATGGTCGTGCTGCGCCCGCTTCGGCTGGTGCTCGACAACTGGCCGACCGACGGTGACGGCAACCCGGTCGTCGAATATTTCGAAGTCGCAAACAACCCGGAAAATCCGCAGGACGGCACGCGCCGCATTGCGTTCACTGGCAAGCTGGTCATCGAACGCGACGACTTCGCCGAGGTGCCGCCGCCGAAGTTCTTCCGGCTCTCCCCCGGCAAGGAGGTGCGCCTGCGCGGCGCTTACCTGATCACGGCCACAGAGGTCGTGAAGGACGCCGACGGCAACGTCGTCGAGGTGCGCGCGACGTACGACCCGGAGTCCAAGGGCGGCTCGGCGCCGGACGGACGCAAGGTGAAGTCGACTATGCACTGGGTCTCCGTGCCGAACGCGGTCTCGGTGCAGGCGGCGCTCTACGAACGGTTGTTTACAACCACGGTCCCCGGCGACGAGTCCGGTGAGCCGTTGGACGACCTGAATCCCGACTCACGGGAGTTGCGCAGCGATGCGCTCGCCGAGGCGGCCGTCGCGGACGCCGCACCAGGACAGGTGCTGCAGTTCGAGCGACTCGGCTATTTCGCGAGCGACCCCGACCGGCCGGGCTACTTCCACCGCACCGTTGGACTCCGCGACGAGTGGGCCGCCGCGCAGAAACGGCAAGCCAAGAAGAAGTAGCTCATCGGCCGCAGGTCAGCGAAGGGTGAAACCGCTGTTGCGCATGACCGTAGCGAGATAGACCTCGAAAACGTCCTTCGGGTCACCAATCACCCGCTCGACATACCCCTGCGACTCGAGCTGAACGTAACCGAGCACTGCAAGCGACATAATTACGCCGACATCGGGTAGCGCATTGAACCCTTCACCGGCGTACTTATCCGCATCGGGAACCGGACTCACGAGGTCGCCGGCGCGTATCGCGTCCTGGATGATTTGTCTCGGGACCTCCTGGGCACGAGTCAGAATCTCGACGGCCTCTTCGGTCCCGCGCCCGTCGCGTGCCTCGCCGCTGAGCAACAGTCTGAACTCGCCCGGATGCTCCAGCGCCCACGAACGGAAGCGCTGCGCCATACCCATCCAACGCCGCGACAGCGGGTCACCCTCGTCCTCTCGATAGCCGAGTATGGCGTCGAGATCCCGATAGATATCCAGGCGCAAAGCCGTCAGCAGGTCCTGGCGACTCGCGAAGTATCGGTAGAGACCTGACGGAGTCATCCCGATCGCCCGACCGATAGCGCGCATGGCCATGCGCTCGGGCCCGACTTTGCGGATTTCGCTGAGCGCTACCGTCTTGATCTCTTCGACCGTGGCGGCATAGTTGCGTTCTCGCTTGCCCGCGGACTCGGGAGCGGCACTGTCGTTGTCCATGTACACGCTTCCTGCCTACGGCCCGCGTTCGTACGGTACGACGCCGGTGAGACCGAACTTCACTGAGCCGACTAATAGTAGGCGGCGGCAGTCCATCCTGTCGCCACCGTAGGCACCCATCGCGATTTAGATCACCAGTCCACAATCATCGCCAACACCGACACCACGTGCCGCGCGCGTTGGCCGGTCGGTAGCGTGTCTACTAACCACCTCAATCGCTGGAGTGTTAGATGCCGGTCCCCGCTGATCTTCAAGGATTCTTCTTCGGCCGCAGTGCGCGTGCGACGGTCGAGGACCTCATGTCCGGCCGGGTGACGGCCGTCGAGGTGGTCACCAAGACTCTCGCGGCGATCGATCGCGCCAACCCGCAGCTCAACGCGTTCTCGTACGTCGACCACGAGGGGGCACTCCGGCGGGCAGCGGAGCTCGACGCGCTCCAGGCAAGCGGTACGACGGGTGGCCCGCTGCACGGCATCCCGGTGGGCATCAAGGAGATCATCGACGTCAAGGGCCTGCCCGCCGAACGCGGCTCGGGGCTGTACGCCGGACGGATCGCCGATCACGACGCACCGATCGTCACTCGGCTGCGCGAGGCAGGCGCGATCATCATCGGCATGACGGTGACCCACGAGTTCGCGCACGGTGGCACGGCCGACATCTCCGTCCATGGCCCCGTGCACAACCCGCACAACCTGATGCGCATCTCCGGTGGGTCCAGCGGCGGTAGCGGCGCCGCTGTCGCGGCCGGTCTCGTGGCGCTCGCGCTCGGCACCGACACCGGCGGCTCGATCCGCCTACCTGCGGCCTTCTGCGGACATGTCGGCTTCAAGCCACAGTACGGCGTACTCCCCGTCGACGACATTTTTCCGCTGGCGAGCTCACTCGACACCGTCGGTCCGATGACCGGCTCCGTCGAAGACGCGGAGCTTCTCTACTCGGTAATGGACCCGTCGTACGCCGCCACTACCGGGCAGCCGAGCATTTCGCTCCTCGAGCCGACCGGCGATTTTGCCTGCGACCGACGGATTCTCGCGATGGTCCAGCAACGGGTTGCTGAGGTGTACGGCGATGACCCGCCACGCCGCGAGATCCCGGACATCGAGGACAACAAGGCGGCGATGCTGTCGATCTTCCACTACGAAGCGCACCGGGTGCATGCCGAGCACCTCAAGACCGATGCCGACAAGTACCAGACCGAGACGTCCGAGCGACTCATTGCCGCGGCGTCGATAACCGACGCGGACTACCAGTCGGCGCTGGCCACCAAGGCACGTTTGACCGCCGACTGGCTCGGCACCGTCGAGCCCGGCGAGATCCTCGTGACTCCGGGAACCGTGTTTGTCGCACCCGAGATCGGCGAGCGGACGAGCATGGTCGACGGTCAGCAGCTAGCCACCCTCGAGGCGATCCCGCGGTTTACCCGCACCTGGAACCTCATCGGCGTACCGACGATCGTCGTGCCCATCGGCGAGTTGGACGGCCTGCCGGTCGGCGCTCAGCTCGTCGGGCAAGCGGGACGAGAGCACGAGCTCTTCGCCGCCGCCGCGCGGATTGCAATCAACTAACGGACCAATCAGCGAGACGGAGACCAGACGATGACGACCTATGTACTCGTGCACGGCGCATGGAGCGGCCCACATCAGTTCGGCAAGGTACGCCGCCTCATCCATGCGGCCGGACACGAAGTGTTCACTCCGTGCCTGACCGGAATCGGCGAACGCTCACATCTGACCAGCCCACAGGTCAACCTGTCCACGCACATCACCGACGTCGTCAACACGGTCCTCTACGAAGACCTCCGCGACATCGTGCTGCTCGGATTTTCGTACGGCGGCATGGTGGTCACCGGCTCGCTGGAGCACATCGGGGACCGCGTTTCCCACTTGGTCTATCTCGACGCGTTCGTGCCCAACGACGGGCAGTCGGTCAACGACATCTCCGGCCGCGGCGCTCGTCGACCGATCGAGATCGAGCCGACCTGGCTGGTGCCGGCTGCGCCCCGCGAGTACGACGACCCGGCCGACGCGGAGTGGTCGTCGAGGCGTCGTACGCCGCACCCGGCGGCTTGCTTCGACGAGGCGGTCCACGTCGATAAACCCGTCGAAGACTTCCCATTCAGTCGCACTTACGTCAAAGCATTGCGGGATGAGCCCATCGGCAAGAGCGCGTTTTGGGCCGCCGCCGAACGCGCCAAGACCGGCGACCGGTGGCGCTACCGCGAGGTCGACACCAATCACCTGATCCCCACCAATCGCCCTCAGGAGCTCGCAGACATCCTGCTCGAACTCGGCTAGCTCGGACAGTTCGATGCGCTCAGCGCACGAAACTTTCCAGCGAAGCGGTTAACGTGTGATGAACCTTTGTTTCATGTAGACCACATTTATGGACATTTGGTTCATGAAGGCCTTACTGTGCTCATGTGCAAAACAGCAACTCCCCCGACGGGCTCGCCGCGGTAGATCCCGCGGCGGCCTCCGTCTTGGTCCTCGACTTCGACGGCACCGTGTGCCTAGGCGACGGCCCGGTGTGGGCGTACGCGAATGCCGCGTTCGGCCGCATCAATGACGTTCGCGCGACTCACCAGATGCGCGAACGTCTCACCACTTTTCTGTCCGCTGGCGCTCGCGCCGCCGCGTACAAGGACGGCTACTTCGCGGTCGCGGATCTGGCCGCGGCCCATCTCGACGCGGACGCTCTCGACGCGGCGTACGCCGAGAGTCGTCAGGCCCTCGCAACCCTGCCGGGCGACGTACGCGCACCCGAGGGTCTGCATGACTTCCTTGACCAGTTCGACAACGTTGCACGGGTGCTCGTGACCAATGCGCCGTACGACGGGGTCACCGAGACGCTGGCAACCCTCGGCCTGACGGACGTCATCGACGCGATCATCGCCGATGCCAAAAAACCCGCCGGATTTCGTGACCTGCTCCCACGGCTGCGGGACGGCCGGCCCGCAAGTCACTTGCTCAGCGTCGGCGACGTCTACGACAACGACATCGCGATCCCCCTCGAAAGTGGCTGCGCCACAGCCTTCATTAACCGCTTCGGACACAATCCCGGGCCCTCGCACCTGCATGGCGCCCGGTTCGAGGAGATGTACGACGGCATCCACGCCTGGGCGCGCGACCCTGAGCAATTCCTGCGGTCGCGTCCCCTGCCCACCCCTTACGCGCGCCAACCCCATCCCAGCGCCACCGCACCAGCAAAGGACCAGCCATGAAGATCACCCGCAAGTCGGCGTTCGCGGTCGCCGCGATCAGCGTCGCGCTGACCACCGCACTCGGCGCCTGCGGCGCCACCCAAGGCTCGGACTCGGCGTCGTCGAGCAACAGCAGCAAAGTCTGCACCGGGAGCGGTGATAAATCCGCAAAAGACCCCACTCAACTGACGTTAGCTCTCGTACCCAGCGGCGATGCCAGCAAACTGGTTGAGTCGGTCAAGCCGCTCGAGAATGCACTCACCAAAGAGCTCGGCATCCCCGTCAAAGGAGTGATCACCGCTGACTACCAGGCCGCGGTCGAAGGCATTGGCGCCGGGCAGGTGCAGATCGGCATGCTGCCGTCGCTGCAGATGAGCCAGGCTTGCGACAAGTACGGTGCCGTGCCAGCGCTGCAGACGGTCCGCAAGGACAAGAGTTCTTACGCCGCACAGTTCTTCACAAACAACCCAGACAAGTACTGCGCCGACAAGCCGAAGGCAGGCCCTAATGGCATGCTCTACTGCAACGGCACCGAGTCCGGCAACGGTCCGGCCGGGCTGGACTCCATCAAGAAGGTGAAGGGCGCCAAGATCTCCCTGCTGCAGCCCGCTTCCCCCGCCGGCTACATCTTCCCGGTTGCCGCGCTCAAGAAGGACGGCATCAACGTTCCTGCCGATGTCAACCCGATCCAAGTCACCGCCAACGACGCGTCGGTCCTCGCCGTCTACAACGGTGATGCTGAAGTGGGCACGTCGTACTGGGATGCCCGTGAAGTAGTCGCCAAGGACACCCCGGATGTCGGCCAGAAGGTCGTCGTCTTCGCGCTCACCGACGAGATCCCCAATGACGGCGTTTCGCTTTCCTCGAAGCTCAGCCCCAAGTGGCAGACGAAAATCAAGGACGCGATGCTGAAATATGCAGGCACCAAGGAAGGCGCCGCCGCGCTCGGTGACATCTACCAGATCACCGGCCTGCAGCCGGCTAACCCGAAGGCGCTCCAGAAAACGGCCGACGTCGCCGCGACCATCGGCGTGGGTAAGTAACCACGATGACCCCCAGCACCACGGATGCAGCCTTGGGCGTCGGTACGCCGCCCAAGGCTGACATCCGCTTCGAGCACGTCGATGTCGTCTACCCCAACGGTTTCAAGGGGCTCGACGACATCAACTTGTCCATACCCGCGGGCGAGATGGTCGGGGTTGTCGGACTGTCCGGTGCCGGCAAGTCGACTCTTGTCCGGTCGATTAACGGTCTCGTGCGCATTACCGGCGGCGAGATCACCGTCGGCGAGCGACAGCTCTCGACGATCAAAGGTGCCGGGATGCGCGAGCTGCGCTCCAACGTCGGCATGGTCTTCCAGGGCTTCAACCTCGCAAAGCGCACGACGGTCCTCAACAACGTGCTCGTGGGAAGGCTCTTCCACACGTCGACCTGGCGCACGTTGATCGGCGCCTGGAAGAAGGACGACGTTGAACTGGCGATGGACGCGTTGGCGCGGGTGGAGATCCTGCCCAAGGCCTACACGCGCGCATCAGAGCTCTCCGGTGGCCAGCAGCAACGCGTGGGGATCGCCCGCACATTGGCGCAGCGCCCGAGCGTCATCCTCGCCGACGAGCCGGTCGCCTCGCTGGACCCACCCACCTCACACGTCGTGATGCGCGACCTACAGCGCATCAACCAGGAGTTGGGCGTCACCGTCATCACCAACTTG
The DNA here is from genome assembly GCF_003003235.1 of Antricoccus suffuscus. Classification (NCBI taxonomy): domain Bacteria; kingdom Bacillati; phylum Actinomycetota; class Actinomycetes; order Geodermatophilales; family Antricoccaceae; genus Antricoccus; species Antricoccus suffuscus. The sequence goes on along the minus strand of NZ_PVUE01000016.1, from coordinate 78,831 downwards.
CATTTCCTCGACCTTGCGCGGCGCTACTGCGACCGACTGGTCGGCCTGCGCTCAGGAAAACTCGTCTTCGACGGCATCGGCGCCGACGCCGATGAAAACGTGTTCGAGAGCATTTACGGACGCTCGCTCACGGCCGAAGACGTCATGGATGCCAAACCGGTGCTGGACGAATCCTGATCATGAGCACCCCGACGCGGCGTACGCCGGACCATGCCTTGCAGCGACCGCAAAAACCCCGCTCTGCATGGAAAGCCGTGCTCGCCCTCATCGCGCTCGCCGTCATCACGGTCTGGTGCGCGATTGGCGTAGGGGTTGACTTCGGCGCGATTGCGCGTAACTGGAACAACGCCAGCGGCACGCTCTTGCAACTCGCCCAGCCGGACTACGCATTCTTCCCCAAGACGCTCACCGCTCTCGGCGAGACGGTGGAGATGGCGGTCATCGCGACCGCGGTCAGCGCAGTTATTTCGCTACCGATCTCATTTCTCGCGTCCCGCGCGACCAACCCGCACGGTCCGCTGCTGGCCGCGACCCGCCTGGTCATCAACGTCATACGCGCCGTACCCGACATCCTCTACGCCGCGATCCTCGTGTCCGTCGTCGGTACCGGCGCGATCTCCGGCGTGATCGCGCTGATCCTCTTCGACATCGGGATCATCGTCAAACTCGTCTCGGAGTCTCTCGACGGCCTGGATCGCGGCCCACAGGAAGCCTCCCTCGCGGCCGGCGGCACCTGGGTGCAAGCCGACCGAGTCGCGATCCTGCCGCTCGCGATGCCCGCCTTCGTATCCCAGACGCTCTATACGTTTGAGCTCAACATCCGCGCCTCCACCGTGATCGGGCTCGTGGGCGCCGGCGGCCTCGGCGTCCTGATCGACAACGTCCGGACGTTCTACCTGTATCACTACCTGAGCCTGATCATCTTGGAGATTCTGATCCTCGTCGTCGTCATCGAGTTTGTGTCCTCGACGCTGCGCAACAGGCTGGCCAGATGAGCACCGCACTCAAGCCGGAACGGAACGTGGCTTCCCCGATGGAGCGGCCCGTCAAGCCGCGCCGGTGGGGCACGAAAATCGTCTGGCTCGTCGTCACGGTGATCGTCGTCGTGGCGTTCTGGAATGTCGACATCAACTGGGCGTCGCTGACCAACTTCCCTGCCAACGCGTGGAAGTACCTCAAGCTACTGTTCGCGCCGCCGGACTGGTCCAAGACCGGGCAGGCACTCGATGCCACCCTGCTTTCGGTGCAGATGGCGTGGATCGGCTCGGTCATCGGGATCATCGTCTCCTTCCCGTTGAGTTTCCTTGCCACCCGCGGCTTAGCGCCAATCTTTGTGCGCTGGCCGATGCGCGGCCTGTTCGCGATCATCCGCGCCGTACCGGAAGTCGTGATCGCCGTACTGATCTTGTCCGTCACCGGGCTGACACCGTTCACAGGTGCGCTGGCCCTCGGCGTCGGATCCATTGGCACGCTAGGTAAATGGGGCTACGAGTCGTTTGAGTCCGTTGAGCCCGGTCCGCTCGAAGCGGTCCGCGCCAGCGGAGGGTCACGCTGGCAGATCATGCGCTGGGGAGTATGGCCGCAGGCTCAGCCCGAGGTATTCGCGTTCTGGCTCTACCGTTTTGAGATCAACGTTCGCGCCTCAGCGATCCTGGGCCTCATCGGCGCCGGTGGGATCGGAAAGATGCTCACCGACAACACTCAGTACCGGATCTGGAATGCGGTCGGTATTCTGCTGATCATCGTCATCGTGGTCACCATGATAATCGACCAGATTTCGGGCGCGATCCGGCACAGAATCATCTACGGCAGTTGGAAAATCGTCGGTTTCGGACGCCGCCGCAAGTCACTTAACGTGGCCACGAAAAACAACGCGACGCGAGAGGGGCTAAACGAGTGACGAACGACGTGCTGCGCATCCTGCATATCTCAGATACGCACCTGTTCGGTGACTCCACGCTGCACTACGGGCGCGTCGACACGACCGGTGCGCTGCATAGAGTGCTGAAACACGCCGCCGATCTGGGACCGCTCGACCTGGTCATCGTCTCTGGAGACTGCTCGGACGACGGTACGCCGGCCTCGTACCGCATCCTCGCCGAAGCCGTCGGGGAGTACGCCGCATCACATGGCGCACAGGCGATCTACGCGATGGGCAACCATGACGCACGTGCCGGATTCCGCGCTGTCCTCGGCGATGGTCACCGTGCCGCTGCGGTGTACGACGGCGTCGAAGGTCCGATCGACGGCATAAGCGACGTCGACGGCGTGCGCGTGATTACGCTCGATAGCTCCGTGCCGGGCGGCAAGGCCTACGGTGAGCTACGCGACGCGCAGATCACCTGGCTCACCGCTCAACTCTCGACTCCGGCGCCTCGCGGCAGCATCGTCGTCCTGCACCATCCACCGGTCCCGGCGTGCACGCCGTTGCTGCGCACGATGGAGTTATTCAACCCCGACTTGCTGGCCGACGCACTCGACGGCACCGACGTGCAATTGATCCTGGCCGGGCATTTCCACCATCAGTTCGCCGGCTCATTGCGCGGTACGCCGGTCCTCGTCGCGCCGGGCGTCGCGAACTGCACAGATCCCACGGCCGCGCCCAACGTCCAACGCACCCTCGTCGCCAGCGGCGGCACGCTCGTCGAGCTCGCCGCGACGGGTTTCCGTGCGACCAGTTTTCACGTCCCGGGCACGGAAGAGGACCACGTGCTGAACCTGCTCACGCGCAAACAAATGGCGGGTATAGCGCGAAATCTCGGCTCGCCAGACTGGGAGCAGCGCCTTGCCGAGGCCACCGGTGAGTGACCACCGCCCGGGCGGGGTCATCGCAAGCATCCGCGCCCAGGCCCCGTCTCTGCAGCCGACCGAACGCGCGGTCGCCAACGTACTTCTCCAACACAGCAGTGAAATTGTCGAACTCACCTCGCAGCAGGTTGCCGATCTTGCCGGGGCGTCGCGGCCGACCGTCGTACGCACCTGCCAGAGCCTGGGGTTCAGCGGATACCAACAGCTGCGGGTCCTCATCGCGCGCGACGCTGTCGCCGCCAACGAAAGTCCGGTGCTCGATCTAGACGGGTCGGCCGCCGTCGTCGCGGGCACATTCGCGCATGTGCGGGAGTCGGTCTCCGCAATGACCGCGCTACTCAATCCGGCCGACGTTGACCGCGCGGTCATCGCGATTGCCGAAGCACGCCGGGTGGTGCTCATCGGCAACGGCTTTTCCGCACCGGTGGCCGCCGACGCGGCAGCCCGAATGTCTGGAATCGGCCGTCCCGCCGAAGTATTGCTCGACGCGATCGGACAGCAGGTGACCGCGCGTCAGCTCAGCGCCGCCGACGTACTGCTCGTCGTCAGCGGCAGCGGCGCAAACCGCTCGACGATGCAGGCGGCGATAGCAGCACACGAGGCTGGCGCGACCGTCGTACTGCTCACGTCGTTCTCGCACTCGCCGTTGGTTTCACTCGCCGATATCACTCTGGTGGTCGGCATGCCGGACCTTTCGTTTAAGGACGAGATCACCGTGACCACGCGGATCCCGCAGGTCATCTTGCTCGAAGGTCTTGTCGCCGCACTGACGATCCATCTCGGCGACGTGGCGGCACAGGCCAAGTCGATCACACTGGAAGTCGTCAGCGACAACCTCGCGGAATAGCCGCTCAACCGATGGGCAGTGATTTTTCGTCTTTCGTCGCCAACGTCAGTACGGCTTCCTCGATGAACTCGTGTGTCTCGAGCTCTCGTTCGACCCGACGCAAGTCCGTCGAGACGTGCTCTTCATCGTTGTTGCCTCGGATGTCAACGGCCGCGACCAGATAGACCCGACTCGGCCCAACGAACTCCAAGTGCACGTAGGTCACTCGGTCGATCTCCGCGCGCTCAAGCAGGAACCGTACGGCCGCTTGCTCGGACCGCTTGCCAGAGGTTTCGCCTATCAAGAACCGTCGGTTGCGGTCGATCAAGATCACCGCGACCACCCCGAGCAGTACGCCGATCAGGATGGAGCCGACCGCGTCGTACGCCGCAATACCGGTCATCTGGTGCAGGAAAATTCCGAGGAAGGCAATCGCGAGCCCGACTAGCGCGGCCGCATCCTCGGCAAATACCGCCCGCAACGTCGGATTGGAACTCTCGAGCACGTGCTCAAGAGTGCCCCGATCTGCCCCAAGGGCACCTCGTCGTGCCTCTCGGAATGCCTGCGCAAACGACGTTCCCTCCAGAAGCGCGGCCGCCGCCAGCACGATGTATGCGACCGGGTAGTTCTCGGGGCCAGGGTCCGCGGTGAGGGACTCGATTCCATGCTGGATCGACAGGACAGCGCCGACGGTAAACAGCCCGAACGCGGCAAACATCGACCAGACGTATGTTTCTCGGCCATAGCCCATCGGGTGGCGCTCGTCGCGCGGCTTCGACCCGCGGCGTTCGGCCACAAACAGGAAGATCTCGTTGCCTGCATCGGCCCAAGAGTGCGCCGCCTCGGCAGTCATCGAGGCCGATCCGGTGACCACAGCGGCAATCGACTTTCCCACCGCGATAAGCAGGTTGGCCGCAAACGCAATGACGACGGTCAGCGAGATCCCGGACTTCTGCTCCACTTGATCGACTGCCACCCTTTGACCCTAGCGACTCATGGACCCTGGCGACACAAGTCTCCCGACGTGAACCTTTTCGATCGCGCACGCGTGTAAATGGCAGGCGCGAGGGTGGATCATGATCACGGAGGACGCGGTGACGACTGACGAGGTCGACCTGATGCGGGCGCTCCATGACGAGCATGCGCCCGCGTTGATGTCGTACGCCCTGCGGTTGTCCGGCGGGGATCAAGGACGCGCTGAGGACATCGTTCAGGAGACCCTGCTACGCGCGTGGCGGCGGCCGGCCGTGCTCGACCAGTCGCAACGATCGGCGCGCGGTTGGCTCTACACGGTGGCGCACAACGTGGCGATCGACCAGTGGCGCGGGCGTAAGGCCAGGCCAGAGATACTCGGCCAAGACCACCTCGAGTCGGCCATCGACGGCACCGACGAGATCGTGCAGGCGTGGGTCGTGCGCGACGCGCTTTCGCGGCTTTCGGCTGCGCATCGCGAAGTGCTCGTCGAGTGTTACTTCGCCGGACGCACCGTTACTCAAGCCGCTGCTCGGATCGGCGTACCGGCGGGCACCGTCAAGTCACGACTGCACTACGCCTTGCACGCTCTGCGGCTGATACTCAACGAGATGGGGTTTGGGCAATGAGCGACAAGTACTCGACGTACGACGCGGCGTACCTCATCGGCGCACTCTCGCCCGAAGATCGGCGCGACTACGAGCAACATCTGATCGGCTGCCCCGACTGCCGTACGGCGCTCGGACAGATTTCCGGCGTGCCAGGACTGCTGACTCGGATGCCCGACATCGACACTCTCACGTCGGACGACGTTCCTCCCGTCCCCGAGTCACTCCTTCCCCGACTACTTGATGCGGTCGAGCGCCGTCGCCGAAGACGCCGCTGGCTCGCTGCGGTCGGCGGAATCGCCGCGGCCGCGTGCCTGGCGCTCGCGCTCGTCGTCGGCCTCGGTCCCCAGCCCCCGGCAGCGCAATTGGCCGCCACTCCGACGTCGTCCGCGATCAGCGCGGCGTCCGGACCGCTCACCGCCTCCGCACAACTCACCGAACGCGCTTGGGGCACGCAGATCAAGCTGCAGTGCATGTATAGCGGCGCAGCGGCGTACCCGCTCGGCCCGTACCGGCTCGTCATCATCGACCCCTCGGGCAGCAACCAGCAGATCGCGACGTGGAACGTCGTACCGGACAAGGAGGCCGTGGTCGAAGCGTCGACCTCCCTGACCAGCGACCAAATCTCGACCCTGGAAGTGCGCACGGCATCCAACATCGTTGTCCTCACACTCACTCCATAACGACCACGGCTATGGCTGGCGATCCCATTCGTCCAAGCCGGGGCGACCCCGAGACGCCATGATGAAACTGTCACGGTAATTGGAGGAAGTCATGTCGGATGTGCTCGTACTCGGTTCAGGCGTCATCGGCCTCACCACAGCGATTGGGCTCGTCGAGGCGGGGCATCAGGTTCTAGTCCGGACCCGCGAGTTGCCAGAAGCGACGACCTCAGCCGTGGCCGGTGCGTTGTGCGGGCCACTCATCCCGTCCGGTGACGAACGGCTGGACCGCTGGGCGCGTACATCGGACAAGCGATTCCGCGAACTTGCCGTGTCCGCGAGCGACGTCGGCGTACGAATTGCCCGCGGCCGGTTGGTCAGCAACTTCGGCGACGAGTTTCCGCCCTGGGCTGCGGACATTCCGGGGTTTGTGCCATGCGCGGGCGAGGACAAACCGGACGGCTACACACTGGCATTCTGGTCGGAACTGCCAATCGTCGACATGCGGATCTATCTCCGCTACTTGACCGATCGGTACGCCGCCGCAGGTGGTCTGCTCGAAGTCAATCCCGTCGCAAGCTTGTCTGAAGCTGCGGCGAGCGCATCGATTGTCGTCAACTGCACCGGCGTAGCGGCGCGTGACCTCGCCGACGATCCGCTCGTGCGGCCGGTCAAAGGGATGCACGTCGTGGTTGCCAACCCCGGAATCGATGACTTCTTCTTCGAGGGCGGCACCGAAGGACAGTGGACGAGCTATGTGTCGCACCGCGACCACGTCCTGCTCGGCGGCATCTCCCTCGAGGGCGATTCGAGTCGGGAGCCGGACCCCGCGGTCGCCGAGCAGATCCGGGCCCGATGCATCCGCATCGAACCACGTCTCGGCGAGGCCGACGTACTTGGCATCGAGGTCGGTAGCCGTCCCGCGCGCGACCCGATCCGGCTCGAAGAAGCCACGATCGGCTCCAGCCGGGTGATCCACCATTACGGACACGGCGGCGTCGGCGTCATGCTTTCCTGGGGCGGCGCCGCCGACGTCGTCGACATGTGCAGGTAGCCTCTCGCCGGGCGGACGCCTCCGCGGAACGGTCATCGATACGGCGCCCGAGGGTAGCGTTAATGGCGATGAAACCCGAGAGCACGACGTACGCCGACCGCACCGAAGCCGGGCGCCTGCTGAGCCAAAAACTCAAGCAGTACGCCGGGCTCGACGATGTGCTCGTGCTGGGGCTTCCGCGCGGCGGCGTGCCAGTTGCCGCGGTCGTCGCGGACGCAATCGGAGCCGCCTTGGACGTGCTGGTCGTACGCAAGTTGGGACTGCCCGAGCAACCCGAACTTGCCATGGGCGCGATTGCTGCCGTCGGTGGTTCGGTCACGATCGTCCGCGACGAGTTTGTGCTTGATCGGGCCCGGGTGACTGAGGCGACCTTCGATGAGGTCTTCCGTGCCGAGCTTGCGGAGCTACGACGCAGGGAAGTTGAGTACCGCGGCGAAAGACTCGCTCCTCCGATTCGAGACCACCGGGTAATCGTCATCGACGACGGACTCGCGACGGGCTCGACGATGCGTGCGGCACTCACCTTGCTCAGGCAACAACACCCGCAAGAGCTGGTCGCAGCGGTGCCGGTGGGCGCTCGCGACTCGCGCGAGATGCTCGATCGGCTAGCCGACAGCGTGCTGTGCCTACACACGCCGGAGCATTTTGGCTCGGTTGGCCGGTGGTACGAGAAGTTTCCACAACTCACCGATCGCGAAGTGCAGCGGTTTCTCACCGGGTCGTAGCGTCCGAATTGCACACCGCGTTGGCCCGAACGAACAAGGAATCACCCCAGTTTGGTGCCGGTCGCACCACGGTTGGTTGCGTCGCACAAAGCTGGTCGACTTCTTCGTATCGCGCGCACGTTGGTCTCGTAGACCGACGCGCTTACGCTTTGTTTTGGGACTTCAATCCCTGCTGGACTTCGGCCCCGCCTTGTCATCCGCGCAGTTTGGTGACACTCCCCCCGAGGGCGGGTGCCGGCCAGTGGATTGCAGTCTCAGCCGGACCACAAGTCCGTGTATGAACTACCCGGCCACTTCGCGCCCCCGAGCGAAGTGCAAGGGTGGATGCGTGACAAACGCAGTAGTGGTCGGCAGTGGGCCTAACGGGCTCACTGCCGCCATCGCCCTCGCCGAGCATGGCATTGATGTCCGGATCCTTGAGTCCCGCCCCACGATTGGCGGCGGCGCCAGATCCAGCGAAAACACGATCCCCGGCCTGATTCACGACGACTGCTCCGCGTTTCACCCGACAGGTGCTGGGTCCCCGGTCATGCAGTCGATGGGCCTGGACGAGTTCGGACTCGAATGGTGCTGGCCGGAAATCGACCTCGCACACCCGCTCGATCATGGCCGCGCGGGCATCCTGTGGCGTGACGTCGACCGTACGGCGCAACGCCTCGGCCCGGACGGCCCGTCGTGGCGACGACTATTCGGTGCACTGGGCCGCGATTTCGACGACCTCGCCGAGGACATTTTCCGCCCCATCGTGCACATCCCGGCGCATCCGTTGAAACTGGCCCGGTTCGGTGCGCGGTCTCTGCTGCCGGCGTCCTTGTTCGTACGCCGCTGGAAAACCCCAGAGGCGCGGGCGCTGTTTGGCGGGGTCGCCGCGCACGCATTCAACCCCCTGACGACGCCGCTATCGAGCTCGGTAGGACTGCTGCTCACCGCCGCGGCGCACGCCTATGGATGGCCGGTCGCTAAAGGAGGGACAGGCGCGATTACCCAGGCCATGGCCAAAAAGCTGACTACCCTCGGCGGCACAATCGAAACCGGTGTCACCGTCCGAGACATTGCCGAACTCGACAATCCAGATATCGTCATGCTCGACACCGCGCCCGATGCCGCGATCCGCATCCTCGGCGATCGGTTGCCGGCACACGTGCGACACGCATACTCACGATTTCGGTACGGACCGGCGGCGTTCAAGGTCGACTTCGCGATCGAAGGCGACGTGCCGTGGACCAACGAACTCGTACGCCGCGCCGGCACCGTCCACGTCGCAGGGGAATTCGCCGAAGTCGCGGACGCGGAGGCCAAGATCGCACGACATGTCATGCCTGCACAACCATTTGTCCTCATCGGACAGCAATATCTCGCCGACCCTTCGCGCTCGGTCGGCGATATAAACCCTCTTTGGGCCTACGCGCATGTCCCGCACGGGTACGCCGGCGACGCGACCGAGGCAATCATCGCGCAGGTGGAGCGGTTCGCCCCAGGTTTTCGTAACCGGATCCGGCACACATTCGTGCGCAGCACGGCTGATCTCGAGGCTTACAACGCCAACTACGTCGGAGGTGACATCAGCGCCGGACGCAACGACGCTCTTCAGATCCTGATGCGGCCACGCATCGCACCGAATCCGTACGCAACCGGGGTTCCCGGGGTGTTTTTGTGCTCATCGGCCAGTCCACCTGGCGGCGGCGTACACGGAATGTGCGGCGCGAACGCCGCTTTGGCGGCCCTCGGGTAGGTTTGACTCGTTCGGGTGCGCGATTAGGGGGCTGGGCGATGACGACGACAGACGACGGTCAGATCAGTTTGGGCGGCGATCCTCCGCCGGAGATCCTCAGACTTGCCGCGCAGGCTGCCGGCAATCTCAACGCGCGCCAGACCGACATCACCGACTCGATGACCGAGCTGCTCGCCGGAATCGAGTATCTCGTCGCCGACCAGCACTTGCGCGATTTGATGCAGGCCAGCATCGAAGGCAACGTCAAGACGATCTTCCACGTGATCGCCAATCAGATCCCCATCGATCATCTGCAGGCTTCGACTGCCGCGGTCGAATATGCGTTGAGGTTGGCGCAGCGCGGCATCTCCGCTAACTCGCTGATTCGCGCTTACCACATGGGCCAGGACAACTTGCTCGCCGCGTTCTTCGACGAGTCACAGCGGCTCGACTGCGATGCCGACCTGAAGGTCGAAGTCATGCATTACGTCTCGAGCGTGCTCTATCAGTACATCGACTGGATCTGCGTCTACCTGCTCGATGTCTACGAGGAGGAGCAACGCCGGTGGAGTACGACGACCGGCAACGTCAGCGCCTCGTTGATCCACAAGATTCTGTCGAATGAGGCGGTCAACGTGGCCACCTTCGCCAAAGAAACCGGCTACTCGCTTGACCAGTTCCACGTGGGCATTGTGCTGTGGACGCCTGGTGCCGACCCGGCGCATGAGGAGGTCATGATGCTCGAGAGATTTGCGCGCGATCTCGCCACTCAGGCTCAGACTTCTTCACCGCCAATCTTCACCGCCATCGATCGAAACACCGGGTGGGCGTGGCTTCCAATGGGCAAGACGGCTAAGACAGTCACGGTGGCGGAGATCGGCGACCTCGTCGAGCGCACCAACGGTGGACGAGTCTCGATCGGGCTCCCCGGCTACGGGGTGTCCGGGTTTCGACGTACTCATGAAGAGGCCGAGGCCACCAAGATCCTCAGCCTTGCGTCGGCGGGTCACGTGCCCAATCCGGTCAGCTACGGCGACCCGGGCGTGGCGATAGTTTCGGTGCTCACCCGAGATCTGGATACCACGCGGTCCTGGATTTATGAGGTGCTCGGCCCGCTCGCCGATAACACCCCTAGTAACGAACGGTTGCGCGAGACCCTGCAATGCTTCCTGCGCACCGGCGGCAGCTACACCCAGTCCTCCGAGCTGCTGCATTTGCATCGAAACTCGGTCAAATACCGAGTCGCCAAGGCGCTCGAAGAACGCGGCCGACCACTGACCGTCGACCGGCTCGACGTCGAGGTGGCACTACAGGCGTGTCAGTTCCTCGGCAGCGCGGTCCTGCACACTGCAAAATAGGAGCTATGAGAGACCGCTCAGGACGTCTACAGATCGCCGCCAACCGCAAGGCACGCCATAACTACGCGATCCTGGACACTTACGAGGCTGGGATCGTACTGGCCGGCACCGAGGTCAAGGCGCTCCGTGAGGGGAAGGCGTCGCTCGTCGACGGGTTCGCCGTGATCGAAAACGACGAAGTCTGGATGTACGGCGTACACATCAGCGAATACTCGCAGGGCACGTGGACCAATCATTCGGCTCGGCGCAAACGCAAACTTCTCCTGCACCGCAGGCAGATCACCAAGTTGAGCCTCGCGCTGCAAGATCATGGCTCCTCACTTATCCCCCTGAGCCTGTACTTCCTCGACGGACTCGCCAAGATCGAGCTCGCGCTCGCCCGCGGCAAGACCGCGTACGACAAGCGGCAGACGCTCGCCGCCCGAGACGCCAACCGCGAGATCGAACGCGCGATGAGCGATCACTTCAAAAAGCGCAACCGTCTCGAACGTCGCGTCCATTAACCTCACGATCCGCGAAAACCTGCCCGACGATCCGCGCAAGTTATAGTCGGTCATGCTTCAGCATCAGCGCACCGGCTCCGGACGACCCATCGTGCTTATCCACGGACTGCTGGGATCACAGCAGATATTCTCGCGAGTCGTGCCGTTGCTGGCCGACGAATACGAAGTCGTCACCGTGGACCTGCCCGGGCATGGTGGAAGTGACCTCCCGGGCGGCGCCAATACGATGTACGACGCTGCCGCCGAGCTTGCCGACATGATTACCGGGCTCAGTCTCACTGACCCGATTGTCGTCGGCCATTCGTGGGGCGGCTACGTCACCGCGGAGCTCATCGCAAGCTTCCCGCACACTTTGAGTGCTGCGGCGATCATCTACTCTCAGCCGTACGCCGACCCACCGGAGAAGCAACAGGCTCGCAGCGAAGCTATCAGCCGATTTGAAAATGAGCCGTGGGAGAGCGTCGTACGCGACTTGTTCCCGGTGTACGTCGCTGACTACGATCCGCCGGAGATCTTTGAAGAGACCGTGCAGATCACCAAGTCTGCGAGCGTGGACGCAGCGCGGTTCGCGCTGATGACAATCCGTGACCGCGCCGACCGCAGCGAAGCAATCCTGGCCCACCCGCATATCCCGGTGCTGTTCGTCAGCGGTACCGACGATCGTTCGATGCCGCCGATCACGCTGCAGGCCCCGCATATCGAGTACGCCGAGACCCGGTCCGGACATATGGGTCCGATGACCGTGCCCGATGAGCTAGTGCAGATACTCAAGGCCTGGATCGCGCGGTCGCCTGCGGCCGGTACGACGTAGACACCAATCTCGGGGTCATCGTCGCTGCGGCGGCGCCTTATGCAGGCGGCATTCCTGCGATACCGGCGATATCTGCTACGAAGTCATCCCACAGGTCCTCGGGCAAGTTGTGGCCCATGCCCGGATAGATCTTGAGTTGCGCTCCTGATACTGCGGCCGCGGTCGCCTCACCCCCGGAAACGCCGATCAACGGGTCGTCGGCGCCGTGGATTACGAGGGTCGGCAACCTCAGCTCACGCAGCGCCGGAGTGCGATCGGAGTCGGCGAAGATGGCGCCCTGCTGACGCGCCGTGCCCGCCGGGTGTGTCGCCCGGTCGAGTGCCTCGACATGCTGCGCGCGGATCTTCGCCGCGTCGAAGACAAACCCGGGCGAGCCGATGACACGGCTGTCCTCGGTGAGCTTGTCGAGCGCCTCCTCCCGGTCTGCCGGCAGCGGCTGCATGAGCCGCGCATTTGCCTCCGGCGTCGCGCGGCCGACCGACCTTTCGCCCGTCGTCGACATAATGGACGTCATCGACAGCACCCGCTCGGGGAAATCGATCGCGATCCGTTGCACGAGCATGCCGCCCATCGACATCCCGACGATGTGTGCGGCCTCGATGCCAAGCCCGTCTAGCAGGCCGACGGCGTCCGCGGCCATGTCCGACAGCGTGTACGCCGCCGTGGACAGATCGCCCTTCAAGATCGCGCGGATATCGGGCAGCGGCCGATCGTCGAAATACGTGGAATGGCCGACGTCGCGGTTGTCGAAGCGGATCACGCGGAAGCCGCGCCGGGCGAACTTGTCGCATAGCTCGGTGCGGTAGCCGATCATTTGCGAGCCGAGTCCGTTGACGAGCAGCAGGGGCTGGCCGTCCTCGGGTCCGCGCACTTCGTAAGCGATCGCGATTCCGTTGCTGGCGAGCGTCTGCTGGCCGGTGCTTGTCATGCGGGCTCCTTTCGTGCCGCATCGAAGCCTACCGTTCGGCGGTGAGGCATAACGGGACGACGATCGCGGCTCGTCACGCGGGGGCGTTGTAGCGCTCGGCGAGGACGTGCTTCTTGATCTTTCCCGTATCGGTAAGCGGCATCTTGTCGACGATCTCGATCAGCGGCACCTTGTAGGTAGCCATATTCTCCTTGCACCATGCCCTGATCGCTTCCGGGTCGGCGGTGGCTCCGTCGGCCAACAAAAGAAACGCGACGGGCATCTCGCCGCGCTTGGGGTCCGGCGTACCGATGACGGCCGCGGCCTCGATGTCCGGATGCTTCGAGAGCAGTACCTCGATCTCGGACGGAAACACGCTCATCCCGTTGACCTTGAGCATCTCCTTGCTTCTGCCGAGGAAATGCAGGCAACCGTCTTCACCGATCTGACCGATATCGCCAGTGTGCAGCCAGCCGTTGCGTAGCGCGGCGGCCGTCGCCTCGGGCTTGTTCCAGTAGCTCGTCAGCAACGATGGCGTCTTGACGCAGATTTCGCCCTCGGCGCCGACCGGAAGCGCTGCTCCGGTTTCGAAGTCGGCGATCTTGAACGCCGTACCCGGCATCGGCAGACCGCAGAAAACCGGTCGCTGGTTCAAGTCGTAGTTGCCGTCTTGGAAACCGTGCACAAACGAGTCGGAGGTGTGCGTCTCGGTCATCCCGTACGCCGCCTCGTGCAGCACGCTCTGCCCACCGACCAGGTCGCGCCATCGGTCACGGAACTCCGGACCCATCTTCGTCACAAACGACATCGCCATCGGCGCAGTGACCGAACTCAGGTCGAAGTCGCCGAACCGAGGATGCTCCATGAGCTCGATGTAGTTGTCGACGGTACCAATCGTGACACCGACGTTGTAGCGGTCGATGCCGGTGAGCACGGCCAGCGGATCCCAGCGCGTCAGCAACACACACGTCGTGCCGGAGTAGACCGGATTGAGCACGCCGACGTTCTCGCCGGCAATCCAGAACACCGGTAGAAAGCTCACGGTCGCGGAGTTTTCGTTTTCACCGAAGAAGCGACTCGACTTGCTCGCCGCGGCGGTATAGAGCATGTGGCGCTGCGTGTGCTCACAGCCCTTCGGCATGCCCGTCGTACCGCCGGTGTAGTTGAGCGCGGCGAGCGCATCCAGGTCGATCTTGGGCCAGGACTCGGGCAACGGCGTCGCGAGTACGTCGGCCCAGCGACCCATTCCGTGCACCGGCGGCACCGCATCGGTAAACCCTGCTGGCAAAGGCATCGACGGTTCGTCAGGCACGAACTCGTCGATCGACGTCGTGACGACCATGCGAAGCGGGGTGCGGTCCTGGACCTTTGCGACCAGCCCGGCTACGGAGTCGAGGGCAAACATGATCTCGGCACCGGAGTCTTCGAGCTCGTAGATCAGCTCCGCCTCTTGGAACATCGGATTGACCGGTACATGCACGCCGCCGGCCTTGAGAATTCCGTAAAAGGCCGCGATGAACTGCGGACAGTTCTGCATCATGACAGCGACCCGGTCACCCCCGACCAGCCCGTTGGCCAAGAGGTACGCCGCGACCTGGTCGCTCTGGCGGTCGAGGTCGGCAAAGGTCATCTCGTAGCCGTAGAAGACGATCGCGATGGCGTCGGGAGTCAGCCGTGCCCGCTCCCGCACATAGTCCGACAGCGGGATCTCGCCCAGTTCGTAAGTCACCTCGCGCGGAACGCTAGCCGGCCAGGACTCCTGCTGACGGCGGGCAATGTCGGCCAGGATCTGCTCTTCTGACTGTGTTGCGTGCTGTTCCACGTGTTCCTGGACCCCCTGGTTGCGCGTCTCGTCGAGTGTCATTAACCGATCCTTCTCGTTTGGATTGCAATACTCGCCGCAGTATTACTACCAGGCGTCAATCAGCGGGTTCGAGTGACTATTGGTCCACTTTCCCTTTTCCACATCACCAAGCGACAGCGTCAGCAACCGGCGAGTGTCGGCCGGATCGATGACATCGTCGATCTCCAGGTGAGTTGCAGTGTTGATGCCCCCGCCCCACTCATACATCCCGTCGACGAGTTCCTGGTAGCGCGTCTCGCGCTCGCCGGGATCGTCGATCGCTTCGAGTTCCTTGCGGAACCCCAATCGCACGGCGCCTTCCAGCCCCATTCCGCCGAACTCCGATGTCGGCCAGGCCAAGCCGATCATTGGCACGAAGGTACTCGCACCGCCCATCGCCATGCCACCCAGGCCGTAGCACTTGCGCAGCACGACCATCGCGATCGGAACGGACGCATTGCCTCCGCGTAAGAACATTCTGCTCATGTGACGCACACTCGCCGTCTTTTCCGAGTCGGGACCGACCATGAAGCCGGGGGTGTCGCACAGCGAGACGATCGGGATACCGAAAACATCGCACAACTGGATAAAGCGGGCGGCTTTGTCGGACCCGTCCGAGTCGATCGCGCCGCCGAGCACCTTCGGGTTGTTGGCGATAACCCCGACGGCGCGGCCTTCGAGACGCGCGAGCGCCGTGACGATCGTCGTACCGAACTTCGGTCGCAGCTCTAGCACCGAGTCCACGTCGAACAGCAACTCGATGGCTTGGCGTACGTCGTACACCCGCTTGCGGTTCTCGGGGATGACGTGCCGCAACAGCCGTTGGTCGTGCGCCTGGAAGTCGGGCAGGTCGCCCTGGAAGTAGGAGAGGTACTTCTTGGCGACGTCGACGGCCTCGTCCTCGTCCTCGACCTCGATATCGACGACGCCATTGTGAGTCTGTACGTCGATCGGGCCGATCTCCTCCGGCGCGAACACCCCTAGGCCACCGCCTTCGATCATCGCCGGGCCACCCATGCCGATGTTGGAGTCGGAGGTCGCAATGACGACATCGCAGAC
Organism: Antricoccus suffuscus; assembly: GCF_003003235.1. Lineage (NCBI taxonomy): Bacteria > Bacillati > Actinomycetota > Actinomycetes > Geodermatophilales > Antricoccaceae > Antricoccus > Antricoccus suffuscus. The sequence goes on along the minus strand of NZ_PVUE01000016.1, from coordinate 62,984 downwards.
ACCCAACATCGCGGCGTTGCCGGCAAAGCAGCGGCCCGACGTGATACCGACGAATGGGACCGTTCCGCTGAGCTTGCCGAGCCACAGCCAGGAGGGGTTGCTTAGTCCGGACACCTTGTCCGGATCGACGTCGCCCGGGCGGCCGCCGCCGCCTTCGCAGAACAAGATCACCGGGTGCTGCTGGCGATACGCGACATCGAAGATGCGGTCGGTCTTCTTGTGGTTCCAGTAGCCCTGGGTGCCTGCCAATACCGTGTAGTCATACGCGAACACCGCGCACATCGACTTTTCGCGGCCGAACGTCGCTTCACCCACCCGCGCGAGTCCGGTGACCAACCCATCGGCGGGGGTGTTCTCGATGAGGTCATCGAGGCTACGACGCTTGCGCTGCGCGGCAATTACCAGCGAGTTGTACTCGACGAAAGTGCCAGGGTCGACCAGGCGCTCGACGTTTTCGCGGACGGTCCGTTTGCCCAGCTTGTGCCGCTTCTCCACCGCACGCGGCCGATTTTCGTCCCAGAGAAACTTCTTACGCTCGATGAGCGCGTTGAGATCGGGTCGGATGTAGTCCGGGTCGATCTGCCGCTGTTCGGCCGTATCACCACCGGAGGCGTTGCGCGGCTCGTAAGCCACCACGATCGCGTTGGCATCCACGACATCGCCCGTGCTCGTATAGATCTCGCGCACCTCACCGGCTTCGGGCGCCGCGATGACGTGCTGCATCTTCATCGACTCCAAGACCAGCAATGTCTGACCGGCGCGTACGGTGTCGCCGGGAGCCACATCGACCGACACGACGGCGCCGCTCATCGGCGACTCGACACCGATCACGCCTTCGGGCACCGCGACCGCCGCGTGCGTGACTTGCCCGGTAGCCGCGTGGTCGGCGAACAGGGCCGGTGCGACCGGTACGGCCTCAAGAAGCGTTTGGATGTTGCTGTCAACGAAGTTAGTCCGCGCCGTACCGCTGCGGAATTCGGCCGAGCGGAGGATGGCACGCTGCAAGCTGATGTTGGTTTCAACACCGCTGATCTGCGACTCGGCAAGGGCGCGGTCGGCGATGGCCGCGACACTCTCGAAGTCATCCAGGTTGCTGTGCACGATCAACTTCGCCAGCAGCGAATCGAACCGCGGATTGACGCTGTAGCCGGCGTACGCGTTGGCGTCGGCCCGGATGCCGCGGCCGGACGCGAGATGGAAGGCGCTGATACGACCCGTTTGCGGGATCGTCGTACCATCCTGCTGCATGATTTCGGCGTTGAGCCGGACCTGTACGGCGTAGCCCCGAGGCTCCGGAATCTGCTCCTGCTCGAGGCCGAGATCATCGAGCGTAAGTCCGCAGCAGACCTGGATCTGCGCGCGGACCAAGTCGAGACCGGTCACTTCCTCGGTGACGGTGTGCTCGACCTGTAGTCGCGGATTGGTCTCCATGAAGTAGTAGTCGCCGTCCTCGCCGACGAGGAACTCGACCGTCGCGAGGCCGCGGTAGTTGAGAGCTCCGGCCAACCGCTTGGCGGCGTACAGAATGCGCTGGCGCAGTTCGGCATCGACGATTCGTGACGGCGCGATCTCGATCAGCTTCTGGTTGCGTCGCTGGATGCTGCAGTCTCGGTCCCAGATGTGGCTGACTGCCCCCGTGCCGTCGCCGATCAACTGCACCTCGATGTGCTGCGCGCTCGGGAGCAGCTGCTCTATATAGACGTCGGGTGACCCAAACGCACCCTGCGCCTCGGCGGCGCAGAGGTCGTACGCCGCCTCAAGCTCGTCGAGCCGTCGTACGATCCGCATCCCGCGGCCGCCGCCACCGGCGACCGCCTTAATCAGGGCGGCAACCTTGCCCTCGGTAAAGGCGGCGCCCAGCCCGTCGATGAAATCGCGCATCTGCTCTTTGGTCGCGGCGTGCGGCGTACCGGGCAGGATCGGGACATCATGCGCCAACGCGAGCGCCCGAGCCTTGCTCTTGTCGCCGAACTCCTCAAGTACGTCGGCCGCAGGGCCGACAAACACGATTCCGTGCTTTTCGCAGGCGCGCGCGAAGTCTGCGTTCTCGCTGAGGAACCCGTAACCGGGATGGATGTGGCTTGCACCGATCTCGACCGCGCGCCGCACGATCTGTTCACCGTCGAGGTACGCCGACGGCCCGCTGCCGTCGAGCGCGACTATCTCATCGCAGTGCCGCAAATGAAGCGAGTCGCCATCGTCGGCCGAATGGATCCCGACCGAACGCAGGCCCAGTCCCGCGACGGCGCGAGCGACGCGCGTCGCGACCTCTCCGCGGTTAGCAATCAGTACTTTCGAAATCGACGTCATGTTTTGGTTGCTCCCCGGTTGGTGATTACGTAACGCTCCTCCTAGGAATCTACCGACCACGCCGCGCCCTCCCAACGCCCATCGAAGCCTCGAATTAACCCCTCAAATCCCGTGGTTAATTTGCGGCCTTAGAATCACGAACATCCCTTTAGCGTCGGCAATGCCGCTCGCTTTGCATGTCGCACACGCGCGAATTGACAGATTACATCTCGGAAACATCGCGACGGTACGGGTCCGTTCGTTACAGAAACTAAACATCCCTCCGGCGTACGTTTGCGATATCACGCGGATGCACTCCGGCCTCCTCTCGCTGGCCCGGTGCGATCAGCAGACCTCACGAGAGGAAGTGTGCTCAGTGACTACGACTTCTGAACGTCCCGCCGCGCCCGCGGAGCCTGACAAAAAGGGCAACTGGCTGTGGGACCGCAAGCTCTACAGCTATCCCAGAGGACCGCACAGATACTTCTTGCTAGCACTCTCCGTGCTCGCAACGATCGTTCTCTACATCGAGAACTATGCACTTGGTGGCGTCTCAACACTGCTGTCCGAGCAACTGGGGATCTCGTTTATCTACCTCGTAACGATGCTCGCCATCGTCAATCTGATTGGCGCGTTCGGATCGCTGGTCGCGGGTATCGGCGACCGCCTCGGCCGGGCCAACATGGTCATTTGGGGTCTGCTGCTCGTCGGCCTCCTCACCACGTTCGTCGTACCAGCCGTCACCAACAAACTCGTGCTAGGCATCATCCTGGCGATAATCGGCTTCGTCGAGGGCATGCTTTTGGTTGCGACCCCCGCCCTGGTCCGCGACTACAGCCCGCAGGTCGGCCGCGCGGCCGCGATGGGCATCTGGAACGTCGGTCCGGTGGCCGGCTCACTCGTCGTCGCGATCATCGCTTCCGCGACCCTTGAGCACTTCCACAACCACTGGACCAGCCAGTTCGTCATCGCCGGCATCATCGGCCTGGTCATGTTCGTGCTCGCGCTGCTGTTCCTGAAGGAACTGTCCCCGAAGTTGCGCGACCAGTTGATGGTCGACCCTAAAGACCGCGAGCTGATCGAGGCCCGTGCGGCGAGCGGCCAAGTCGCCGTCAACTTGCATAAGCCGTTCCGGCAGATGTGGAAGGCCGACATCATCTGGCCGTCGGTCGGCTTCGGCACGCTGCTGCTGCTCTACTTCACCCTCGTCGGGTTTTCACCGGTGCTCTACGCGACGGCATTCGGCTTCAACGCCAGCCAAGCAAACGGCATTGCGGCCTGGGCATGGGGCGCCAATGTCGTGGTCACTGTCCTCATCGGGTTCTTGTTCGACTGGAGCAAGATCCGCAAGCCGTGGATCCTTATCGGCTGCGTGCTGACGATCATCTTCGAGTTGATCTTGCTGTTCAACATGAACACGGCATTGAGCTTCACTCAGCTGTCGGTCATCATGGCGTTCATGTCCGGTTCGTTCGGATTTGCCGCTGTCGCGTTCTACGCCGCCTTCACCGAGACAGTCGAGGAGCGCAACCCCGCGCTGATGGCGACCGGCCTCGCGATCTGGGGCTGGATCATCCGGGTTATCGCGTTCATCTCGTTCCTGATCATTCCGCACATCGTGACCTCGGCGACGACACTGCTCGAAGCGGCGACGCAACCTAAAGCCGCCGTCGCGAAGGCCGCGATTGATGTCCATGGCGAGTGGCAGACCTGGCTATGGATCTGCGTCGCAGGTACCGTTTTCTTCATGATCGTGACCCCGCTGCTGCGCGGTCCATGGAGTCCAAAGAAGGCCCGGGAATTGCTCGCAGCGCACGATCGGAGGAGCGCCGAAGAGCTCGCGGAGATACGCTCGAGCACGCGCTAATCACGCACGCACGAGAAGAGCGGTGCTGCCACGGGGATCCGTGGCGAGCACCGCTCTCTTCGTGCGGAGTGCTTATTCGACGTCGGCGAACTTCGGTGCGCGCTTCGCCATGCCCGCGGCGACCGACTCACGCTGATTCGGCGTGCCGATCAGCGCCTTGATCGCGACCTGCTCGGCGTCGAGCTGCTCCTCGACGCTCACTCGACCGGACGACTCAAGGAGCTCCTTCGCCAGCCGTACGGCGTGCGGGTTACGCGTGTTGATCTCGGCAGCCAACTCGAGGGCGGCCTTGTGCGGGTCGTCGGAAAGCCGCGTCACCAGTCCGATGCGATCGGCTTCCTCGCCGCTGATGATCCGCGCCGTATACGTCAGTTCCTTAGCGACGTCGCGCCCAACCAACTCGGGCAGGATCGTCGTGCCGATCATGTCGGGGATGAGTCCCCACTTCGTCTCCATGACCGACAGCTTCGCGTCCGGTGTCGCGATCCGGATATCGGCACCGAGCGCGATTTGAAGACCGCCACCAAGCGCGTAGCCGTGAACTGCTGCAATGACCGGGACGGGCAGGTCGATCCAGACGTACGCCGCCTGCTGGCCCTTTGCCTTGGCGGGTCCGACCGGCTCGATCCCGTCCAGATCGCGCGCCTTTGCCGTGCCGTCGCCCATGCCGCTAAGTCGGCTCGCGTCGAGTCCGGCGCAGAACGACCGCCCTTCACCGGAGATGACCACGACGCGCACCGTCGGGTCGTTCTTCAGCTTCTTACCGGTCTCGATGAGCGCGTCGAACATCGCGTCGTCGAGAGCGTTCATCTTGTCCGCGCGCACCATACGTACGTCGGCGATTCCGTCGGTGACCGTGTAGGTCACGCGCTCCTCAGTTGGAATATCAGTCGTCTCAGTCATTAACGCAGTATGCCTAACGCGTTATTGCCGCCGCCGTTGCCCTATGACCAGACGCCGACGGAGCCAGAATCGACCAGCGCCTTGATCTCGTCGTCGCTGTAGCCCAGGTCCTTGAGTACGTCGACCGAGTGCTCACCGTTGAGCGGCGGAGCCGAGTCGACCTTGTACGGCGCGCCGTACAGCATGGGGTTGCGGACCTGCGGGATCGGACCGGTGATCGGATGCACCGAAGTCTGCTGCATTCCGCGATGCACGACCTGCTCGTCGTTGAACACGTCCGCAAGGTCGTTGATCGGCCCGCACGGCACGCCAACTGCTTCAAGGCCTTTGCCCCACTCGTCCCGGCTGCGGGTCTGCATGATCTCCGCAACGATCGGCCGCAGCTCCTCGCGGTGGGCGACCCGGCCCGCGTTCTTCGCGAACCGTTCGTCCGCGGCAACGTCCGGGCGGCCCGCGAACTCGCAGAACTTGGCAAACTGTGAGTCGTTAGCGACCGCGAGAATCATGAACCCGTCCGAGGTCGGGAAGACTTCGTACGGCGCGATCGTCGGATGCGCGTTACCGAACCGCTTAGACGGAACGCCGGTCATCAGGTAGTTCTGAGCGTGGTTGGCGTTGATCGCGACGGCGACGTCGAGCAACGCGAAATCGATGTACTGGCCCTCGTTGGTCCGGCCGCGCTGGAACAGCGCGCCGAGGACTGCCGAGGTGGCATACAGGCCCGTGGAAATGTCCATCACCGATATCCCGCAACGCAGCGGTTCGGCACCGGGCCGGCCATCCGGCTGCCCCGTATAGCTCATCAGGCCACCGGCGCCCTGGAAGACGAAGTCATAGCCGGGCTTTGGCGCCATGGGTCCGGTCTGGCCGTAGCCGGTGATCGAGCAGTAGATCAGGCGTGGGTTGATCTTCTTCAGATCTTCGTAGCCGAGGCCATACCGGTTCAGCGTGCCGGCCTTGTAGTTTTCGACGAGGATGTCGGCTTCTTTGGCCATCCGCCTGATGATCTCGAGGCCGTCGGGACTGGAGAAGTCCACGGCTAGCGAGCGCTTCCCACGGTTGCCGGCGGCGAAGTACGACGAGAACCCGTGCTCGGGTCCGGTGCCCTCGGGGTACGGCGGGCCCCAGCTTCGCGTGTCATCGCCACCCTTGGGGTTCTCGACCTTGATGACGTCCGCGCCGAGGTCGGCGAGGTTCTGTGTGCACCACGGACCAGCAAGAATCCGGGACAGATCCAGAACCTTGACGCCTTCGAGTGCTCGTTCCAGCACGGTTAACCACCTATCAATCGAGTTGCTGCTTCAATATTTACCGGTTCCTCAGTGAGGAGCAGTTCGACCATCTCGGCATCCTCGGGGGTCGCCGTCGGGTTGAACGGGTCGACAGGCGTGATCCAGTGGTCGACGACCTGCCTTGCTAAAAGTAGCCTGCGTGCATCACCGGCCTGTCGGGCTATCTGCGCACCCTCCGTCGCGAGAAGTACGGCGCTCACGACGTGGTAGGTCAACGTCGAGACAATCCGGAAGTTCTGCTCCTGATCCGGGTCATGCGCGCACCGGTCGAGAGCCGCAAAAGCCTTGTCCACCAGGCCATGCAGCTCGACGTTGAACGTAGCCGGCACCTCGGACTCATCGAGAAGTTCGCGCAGCCGATCGGCGAGCACCTTGTGCGCACCCTCGCGGGCGACGGCGCGCCCGACGGTATCGATCGCGTTGATGTTGGTCGTACCTTCCCAGATCGGCCCGATCTGCGCATCCCGGAAGATCCGCGCGTTGGACCAGTCTTCGATGTAGCCGTTGCCACCGCGCAGCTCGATCGTCGTACTCGCAGCTTCAACGAGGTCGCGACACACTCGCAGCTTGATCAGCGGCGTGAGGATTCTCAGCAAGTCCTCCTCGCCCGCGTCCATCGCCTGCGCCGTGAACATCGTCATCGACAGCGCCTGCTCGGACGGCACCATGAGTTTCATCAACTGGCGGCGCAGCAGCGGAAACTCGATGATTCCCTTACCGAACGCATTGCGGCTACGCGCCACGGCGAGCGCCTCGGTGACGCAGCGTCGTAGCCGACCAGCAGCGCGAACGGCATGGGAGAGCCGGGACAGGTTCACTTGCGCCATGGCCTGCTTGATCCCGTTGTGCGGATCACCAAGCAGGTAGGCGATCGCGCCGTTGAGTTTGATCTCGCCGCTGGCCATCGAGCGAGTGCCCAGCTTGTCTTTCAGCCGCACGATCCGATAAGAGTTGCGGGTGCCGTCCTCAAGAGTTTTCGGCAGCACGAACAGGCTCAGGCCCTTGGTCCCGGACGGCCCGTCGTGCCGCCGCGCGATGATGATGCAGGCGTCGGCATCGGTGTGCGAACAGAACCATTTATCGCCGGTGAGAGTCCATCGCTCGACACCGTCCTCGTCGACGTCGTACGGCGTAGCGACGGTCTCGGCCGCACCGACATCGGAGCCGCCAGCGGTCTCAGTGAGGAACTGCGACCCACGCCAATACGTGTCGACGTCCTGGGACAGCATCCGCGGCAGTAGCCGGGCCTGTAATTGGGGACTCCCGTAATTGCGGATCAGATAGATCGTCGTGTCCCCCGCGCTAATCGGGCACATGATCCCGTACTCCGCCTCGCAGAAGAGGTACTGCAGAGCATATTTCGCGGTGTGCGGGGCCACGCCGTCCAAGCCAAGAACTCCGGGCCGATGCGTCATTGCGTGCAGGCCGAACTCGCCGAAGCCGATCTGCTCCATCTCGCGGTACGCCGGATGGTATTCGATCCAGTCCTCGTCACGGCCGAATCGATCGCGTTGATGCAGCACGGGCGGGTTCTTGTCCGCCGCCTCCGCCAATTCATCCAGGCGCCCGCCGGCCAGTTCCCCCAGCCGCTCGAAATGCGGCCTTAGGTGCTGGTACGCCGCGGCGTCCAACCGTAACGGCAAAACCGACTGAAATGACCGATCGGACATGAAGAAGTTCTGTCCACGCACATCGAGCGCGATGTCTTTAGTACTCACAGCTGGTGCCTCATACTTTCCCCTTATATACCGATTGCACGCACAGACGGTGAACCTCAGTCTTGCGGCCGCAGCACAACCTTGCCGATGACCTTGCGCGCGGAGACGCGCTCGAGCGCCAGAGCAAAATCATCAAGACCGAAGGTGCTGTCCGTCACCGGACGCAGCTTGCCTTCGCCAAACCACGCAAACATTTCCTCAAACGCGCGACGTACGTCGTCCTCGACGCCCGACGGAGGAAGGACGCGTGCCCAGCCCATGTAGTAGCCCCAGTAGAGCCCGACGACAGTCACGTTCTTCACAAGCAGGATGTTTGCCGGAATCTCGGGAATGTCGCCACTGGCGAACCCCATGGGGATGAGCCGGCCGTCCGGCGCGACGCAGCGCAGCGACTCATCGAATGTCGCGCCCCCAACGGGGTCGAAGATGACGTCCGCACCACGATTGTGAGTGGCTTCGAGGACTTGTTCCCGGAAGCCGCCAGCACGGTAGTTGATGGTCAGGTCGGCTCCATGGGACCGCGCAGTTGCGAGTTTCTCTTCCGATCCGGCGGTCGCGATCACTTGTGCACCAAGGGCTTTGCCGATCTCCACAGCCGCCAGACCGCTCGCGCCAGCCGCACCGTGCACGAGCAGCGTCTCGCCGTTCTGTAGCGGCGCGCGCCAGACTAGCGACGCGTACGCCGTCGCGTAGATCGTCGAGAAGTGCACCGCCGAGTCGAAGTCGATGGCATCCGGTAGCGCAAAAACGGTGCGCGCCGGTACGACGACCTGCTGCGCGAATCCGCCGGTCTGCAGTCCGGCGACGACCCGGTCGCCGGGCGCGAACCGCGTGACATCGTCCCCGACCTCAACGACGATCCCGGCTACCTCGGTGCCGGGCGTGAACGGTGGCTCCGCCCGGTTCTGGTGCTTTCCCTTGAGTACCAGTAGGTTTGCGAAGCTGACCCCGGATGAGTGCACCTCGATTCGTACGCCACCGGCGATCATCGCAGGCGCAGGAACCGTCTCGACGATGGTTTGTTCTGGCCGGTCAAAGCCGTGACACACCACGGCCCGCATCGTCTCGCTCATCTACTGCGCCCCGTCTTTTGTTCCGTGCCTGCCCGCTCCGGCAGCGAACCGCGCCGCTCCGCCCTGCGCCTCGACCAGCTTGGCTTCACGAGCCAGCAGATCCTCCTGCTCGAGTGCCGCGGTGATGTCCATGCCGTCCTGCGCGTACGCCGACTGCCGGTCCGAACGCATCGCGATCTCGGGGAACTGTGCGATCTGCGCGGCGAGCTCCTCGGCTTCGCGGCGGGCGGCGCCTGGTGCGACGACGCGTGTCGCCAGTCCCATCGCCGCCGCCTCGTCGGCCGCAACTATTCGGGCCGTCAGCAGCATGTCCAGCGCGCGGCCGGTGCCGATCAGCCGTGGCAGGCGGACCGTCGTACCGTCGCTCATCGGCACGCCCCACCTACGCGACAACACGGCGAACGAAGAAGTCATCTCCGCGACTCGCAGGTCGCACCACAGTGCGAGACCCAGCCCGCCGGCGCAGGCATGACCGGCGACAGCGGCGATGACCGGCTTAATCAGTGGGCGTGAGAGCGGTCCGTCTGCTCCGGCCCACGCGTCGTACACGGTGCCGGAGGCGAGCTCTTTGAGATCCGCACCGGCGCAAAACGCGCCACCAGATCCCCAGAGCACGGCGACCTTTGCCTCATCGTCAGTCTCGAACGCGCGCAACGACTCGCCTAGTTCAAGGACGGCTTCGCGGTCGAGCGCGTTTCGCACCTCGGGTCGGTTGATGATGATGGTCGTGACGGGACCTGCGGTCTCCACCAGAATTTTTTTGCTCATGCGCGAGACACCTCGGAGTGGGCAATAAGTACGTCGGACTCAACCGCGGGCAGGAAGGCATGTACGGCGAACCGCGCGATCTCGCCGGCAAGCGCGGCGCGATCCTGGGCCGTTTCGTTGTCGCGCGGCTGGTACCACCGCGACGTCCAGTTCAGGGCCCCGAACAGCGGTTTGACCACAATCCGCGGATCCACGTCGCGGAACTCACCGCGCGCCACCCCGTCCGCGATGACCTCGATATAGAGACGTTCATGAGCGTCACGCAGTTCGGTAATCGCATCCAGCTCGATACGCTCGGCCTGCGACGTGCGCACGCTCAGGTGCAACTCGAGTCCCTGACCGGCGACTCGCAGGTAACCGATGTCCTCCATCATCAGCTTCGAATGCGCGAATGCCATGGACTCCAGCCGATCTCGCGCATTGCCGTCGGAGTGTGCGAGCGGTTCGATGGCGGCCTGGAGAAGCTCCATGGCACGTCGCTGCACCGCAAAAAACAGGCTCGTCTTACTGCGGAAGTGGTAGTACAAGGTGCCTTTTGTCGCGCCGAGCGCCTCGCTGATGTCATCGAGCGAGGTCGCCGCGAAACCCAGGCGCATGAAGACCGAGGCTGCCGCATCGAGGATCGCTAGCCTTTTGTCCTCAACTGGCGCCATCGGCGAACTCCTTGCGAATCGCCTCGCCGTGCTCCCCGACCGCAGGTGCCGGTCCCAGCACGCGTGGCTCGCCGCGGAACTGCACCGGCGGCGCGACCAAGTTAGCGTGTCCGTGCTCGGTCGTGATCGTCGTACGACGCAACTGTGGGTGGACCGATAGTCCGGTGACGTCGTTGACCGAGGCAAACGCCAGCTTGGCCTCGTGCAACGCGCTGCGGAAGTCGTCCGGCACGATGGTCGCAAACGCCGCGCACAGCTTCTTGTTGAGCTCCTCGCGGCGCGCGGACCGCTGCGGGTTGGTCGCGAACGACGGGTCATCGGCCAGCTCGGGAAGACCAAGTACGTCGAGTGCCAGCCGGCGCCACTCTCGGTCGCTCTGGATCGAGATCAGCACGGTCTCTTCTTCGCCCACCTCGCCACCGACCGGATAGGCACCGTACGGCGCGATCGTCGCATGCGCGAGCCCCACTCGCGGAAAGATCGTCCCGGCATAGTCGTAATGCAGCAGCGGCACGGTCATCCAGTCGGCCATCGCGTCGAACAGCGAGACGTGAAGAGCGCTCCCTTCGCCGGTGATCCCACGCTTGATGATCGCTTCGAGAATCGCCGCATGGGCGTACATTCCGGTGCCAACGTCAGCCGCCGAGACTCCGACCCGCCCGGGGGCGTCCGGCGTACCGGTCACCGAGGCGACGCCGCTCTCGGCCTGCACGAGCAGGTCGTACGCGCGCATCGCGGCGTACGGACCTTCCTCGCCGTACCCGGTGATATCGCAGGTGATCAGCCGCGGATATTTCGCGCGCAGCTCTTCCCACCCGAAGCCGGCCCTCTTCGCTGCACCGGGGCCGAGGTTTTGGACCAGTACGTCGGCGGTCGCAAGTATCCGCTGCAGGAGTGCGGCATCGGCGGGGTCGGAATAGTCCAGCACGATCGACTCTTTACCGCGGTTGAGCCACACAAAGTAGGCACTGTCGCCCTCAACAACAGAGTCGTAGTCGCGGGCGAAGTCACCGCCCGGTGGGCGTTCGACCTTGATCACCCGTGCGCCAGCGTCAGCCAGTCGCGAGGTGAGGTATGGCGCCGCGACCGCCTGCTCGATCGCGACAACAACAAGTCCGTCAAGTGGCAAAGTCACTTCTACTCCAAGCGCGCGACGGTAGGTCCATCGACATACTACTGGGTATCATGTCTTAGTTTCACTCGGAGTCTTGCCTCGGCGAGTAGGTCGCCCCGCGCCGTGCCGTGTCTCAGCCGCCAGGTGCGCCGCCGCCCAACGGGACCGGCAGTGGACGGCGCGGGTCGATCGTCGACTTCGTGTTGAAGAACTGGTCTAATACTGTCGTCTTGCCGTCGAGCGTCTTCTGAAGTGTGATCCCGTCGATATTGATCCGGGCTTGGCGCACACTTTCGGGGCCTATCTGCATCCAGAAGGGCCGCGAGGCATCGACATTGAAGAAGTACTGGAATCCTTCGGTCCCGTGCAAGAAGGCGAACTTCGGATTCGCGTTGGAGTACGGCGTGACGCTAGAGATGTCGGCGCCGAACGGGTAGATCAGCTCATGGGTGTCACCGACGATGGGCCGGACTTCGGTATCCCACAGCTTCGCATCCGTCGTGATCCAGCCGAGACTGCTTTTGGTCATGTTGATGTGGCCCCACGTGTGGGAGGCGAAGTTCCATCCTTCTGCCTTCAGCGCGTCGGCCACCACTTTTGCCTGAGCCTGCGCGTTCTTGGTGGCGGGGGTGTCGCCGTAGCTTTTCACGCTGGACCGGTAGCCAAGTACCCCGTTATATCCAGTGAGCCCGATCGAGCCCTTGTCACCGCGATAGGCGAAGTCGGGGTGCTGCCGGACAAAATCGTCGACGATCGGCACGACGTCATAGTTACCCTCGGTCGTTTTCCCTGCGGCGTCGGTGTAGGTGTTGACGACCTTTCCGTCGCCGTTCACGACGAGGTTGGTGGCGAACCCGTGGCCGTCCATGTATTCGTAGTAGCTCAGGTCATCCAGGCTGAGCACCAATGGTTTCTTGCCCGGCGGAAGCACGATCGGGATTGGCGTCATTTTCCCGCCCGGACCCAACGTGGCAATTCGCTGGGGGTGGATCAAAACGAAGCCGTTGGCGTAGATCTGCTGCAGCTGTTTGGTGAACTCCGAAACAGTCACCATGTACTGGCTGAACCCGACGCTCTGGCTGCCGCCGAACGCGCGGGCAGGGTCGACGATGAGAGAGTGATAGAAGATGTGCGGGATCGTGGTGTTGTCCGGCCACGCGACCGCCTGGGCCTTGGCCGCCTGCACGCTGGCGAGCTCAGACTGCGCCGCCGCGCTATCGAGGCTAGAAAGCGTGGCGACCGCCGCGTCGTAGTCGTACTGGGCAGCCTGTAGTTTCGCCGTGGCGATCAGATCCTCGTCCCCTGATACTGCCGACGAGGACGGCGCGGCAGCCTCCGACGACCGCGGGCCCTTGGTCTCCTGGCTGCGTGCAGTGCAAGCCACGACGAGGAACACGGTCAGCGCTAGCGGCAGCGCGCGAAGCCACAGCGACGAGTTCCGCAGTCGTCTCGATGTGCGCTCTAGCGGGTTACCCATGACTGTCCTAACTGTCGCGAGATGTCGCAAGAAGCGGCCCAGGTGCCATCTCTCGACCGGGTTCGGGAACCACTATTCCTTGTCACGCTGGCTAGGCCCGTGGTTGGTGGGCGTGTCGGAAAGGATTGGGAGCCCCTTCCGGCTGATGATCCTTTGGTGGTGGCCGAGCTCGCGCCGTCGGGCCAGACCAACGTCTCGATAACGTGATCCGAAGGTCTTCTATGTTTAACTTGCAACTAAACGTCTGCCGAATCTCGTGACTACGGAGCCGCCATATGAGCAACGACAATCCCACGAACACCCTCGACCTGCGCTCGCTCGTCAAAAGCACCGGCGAGGTCGAGGTTTCGCTGATCGAGACGCCGATCGGATCACCGGAAGAAAACGAGGTCGTCGTACAGATCGAGGCCTCGCCGATCAACCCGTCCGACCTCGGTCTGCTGCTCGCAGCCGCCGACCTGTCGACCGCACAGGCAACCGGTACGCCGGAGCGCCCCGTGGTCACCGCGAAAATCCCGGAAGCCGCCATGCGCGGGTTCGGCGCGCGACTGGACCAGTCACTGCCTGTCGGCAACGAAGGCGCCGGCACGGTGGTCGCTGCTGGGAGTTCGCCTGCGGCGCAGGACCTCTTAGGTAAGAAGGTCTCGCTGCTCGGCGGCGGGATGTATACGACGTATCGGCGTGTGAACGTCGCCGCGTGCATGCCGTTGCCCGACGACGCGAGTGCCGCCGACGGCGCCTCGTCCTACGTCAACCCGCTCACCGCGCTCGGTATGACCGAGACGATGCGCCGCGAAGGGCACACCGCACTGGTGCACACGGCCGCCGCATCCAACCTCGGCCAGATGCTCAACAAGATCTGCATCAAGGACGGAATCGCGCTGGTCAACATCGTGCGCAAGCCCGAGCAGGAGAAACTCCTGCGCGAAATCGGCGCAACCCATGTCTGCGACAGCAGCTCGCCGACGTTTATGAAAGACCTGATCGATGCTCTGGTGGAGACCGGAGCGACGATTGCGTTCGACGCCATTGGCGGCGGCAAACTGGCCGGGCAAATCCTCACCGCCATGGAGGCAGCGGCGGTCCAGAAAGAAGACGGCTACAGCCGTTACGGGTCATCGACGTTCAAGCAGGTCTACATCTACGGCGGCCTCAACCGCGGCCCGACAGAGTTCAACCGAGCGTTCGGCATGTCCTGGAGCATGGGCGGCTGGCTACTCATGCCGTTCCTGCAGAAAATCGGCGACGAGGACACGCGCCGCTTGAAGGAGCGGGTATCGGCCGAGCTGAAGACCACCTTCGCCAGCCACTACACCAAAGAGGTCTCGCTGCAGGAAGCACTGCAGCTGGACGCGATCGCGGCGTACGCCAAGCACTCAACCGGCGAGAAGTACCTGATCAACCCCGCGTCGTCGGCCGGCTAGAACTCCATCCCCGCGTCGGCACCCATCTGCATCGTCGTACTCGCCCCGTCGAGTGACTCGCGGATGATGTCGGCGTGGCCGGCATGCTGCGCCGTTTCCCGAATGACATGCAGCAGGATGTAGCGCGCCGACCACCACTGCCGCTGCGGCGACCACGGCGCGGTCGGCAGCGGCACAAGTACGTCGAGGTCCGGGATCTGCGCGATGAACTGCGAGGTCGCCCGCGCTACCTCGGCGTACCGCTCGAGCAATACCGCAAGAGTGTCGCCGTCGGACATGATGTATTGCTCCGCCGCGCCCTCCATGTCGAACTCGGCGTTTTCGTCCGGTTCGGCGATCGTCTTGATCCAGTGACGTTCGGTGTCCATAACGTGGCTGACGAGCCCGCCAAGGGTCAGATCGCTGGCGCTGGGCTTGGCGCGGGCCTGATCGTCGTTCAACCCACGCACCGTGATGAGGAAGTTGTGGCGCTGATCGTCGAGCATCCGCACGAGATCAGCGCGCTCGCCGGAGAGGGTGGTTTCGGTGGACTCGGTCATGTCGACTCCTAATGCTTGATGGATATCGACACCTTAGAACCACTGACCGACAAATTCTGACGACCTTCGCCCGACCACATTTGTACCGTCTCGCAGCGCGGGAAAGCGGTCGCTGCTGCGTATTAATACAAATGCGCCGATATACGAGGAATGTCGCCGACGATGAGTCACGCACCAGTTAACGCTCGGCGCTGTCCATCCGCTGGATCCCGATGACGCGCAGCAACTCGAGCGCCTCGGCGGCGCCCGACCCGGCACCGGCCGAGTACACGATCACCATCTGGTCAGCATCGGGCAGATGCATCGAGTCGCAGTCCAGCGTGATCGGCCCGATCGAGGGGTGCGCGAAGGTCTTGGTAAAGCTGCGCCACGGCGCCGTCGCACCAGACTCCCATAACTCGCTAAAGGCGGGGCTGCGCCGATGGAGCTCGGCAAGCAGCCAAGCAAGTCCGGGATCGCCTGGATAGCGCGCCGCACACGCACGCAGGCTCGCGACCGACTGGCTCATCGCGACCTTGCGCTCTTGCGGGGTAAACACGATCCGATCCGGGTCGCCGAGGAACTGTTGCCAGATGATGTTGCGCTCGCGTACCGGCACCTCGGACCAGTCGCGCACTAACGCAGCTGACAATGAGTTCCAGGCCAGGATGTCGCCCTTGGCGCTCATCACCATGACCGGTAGATCCGACAGTCGCTCCACTAGCCGCTGGATACTCGGGCGCACGACCACGCTGATCCGACCCGGTAACGGCGGCGCGCTACCTGCCAGATGAAAGAACTCGTCCCGCTCGTCATCACTCATTTGCAATGCTCGGGCAAGGGCCGACAGGACCGACGTCGACGGCTGAGGGCCGCGCGCCTGCTCGAGTCGTACGACGTAGTCGACACTCACACCGGCAAGATAGGCGACCTCTTCGCGGCGCAGGCCACTGACCCGACGCCTCCCACCGGCGGCCAACCCGACGTCGGCCGGGGTCAGTCGGCCGCGGGCGCGCCGCAGAACGTGAGCGAGCTCAGTACGGTTCATCTGTCCATTCTCGCTCGCCGCGACCCATTTTCCCTAGGAGCGCGGGTCCTAGGCTTCTGCGGTCCTGGATCGAATTGGCGAACTCGTTGACGCTAGAGCGCATGACTACATCAACAGCGAACAAGACCACCGTCCTCATCACCGGCGCGAACCGCGGACTAGGCCGAGAGACCGCGCGCCGGCTAGGCGCGCTCGGCTGGACCGTCTGGCTGGGCGCCCGGGACGCCGAGCAGGCAGCAGCAGTCGCAGCCGAACTCTCGCGCCACAATGCCGACGTGCGACCGATCCAGCTCGACGTCACCGACGACGCTTCGGTCGAGGCTGCGGCAAAGTCCGTTGCCGCCGAGCACGACCACCTCGACGTACTCGTCAACAACGCCGGCATTCCGGGAGGCTGGATCCAAACCGAAGAGGTGACACCCGCCGACTTCCTCCCCGTGTACGGCGTCAACGTGCTCGGCCCGGTGCGCATGACGCGCGCCTTCCTCCCGCTGTTGCGGGCCTCGTCGCAGCCGCGGATCGTGATGGTGTCCAGCGGGATGGGTTCGTTCGGCATCACGACCGACTCCGACCGGTTCGAGTCGACGCTCAAATCGCTGGTCTACACCTCGTCCAAGGCCGCACTCAACATGATCACCTCGCAGTACGCGAAAGCCCTCGACGGCGTACAAGTCAATGCGGTCGATCCGGGCTACACCGACACCGAGTTCAACGACCATCGTGGCACGCAGACCGTCCGTGAAGGCACCGACGCGATCGTGACACTCGCGACCGCTGATCCAGATGGGCCGACCGGCGGATACTTCGATCGGTCCGGTCCGATCCCTTGGTAATCGCGAGTCGTGGACATCGCCGATAGCCTGGAGAACTGAATCATCGTTCACGGCCGGGATAAGGAAACAATGACCAACCATATTGCGGACAAAGTCATCGTCATCACGGGCGCCGGAAGCGGGTTCGGCAGGCTCGTCGCCGAAATGACCGCGGCAGCCGGCGCCAAGGTCGTCGGCGCCGACATAAACGAAGACGGCCTCAAAGCAATGGCGGAAGCCATTCGAGCCAAAGGTCAGATCGTCGAGTGCGTCGTCACCGACATCACCGACAGGGGGCAGACGGACCGGCTTGCCCAGCACGCCATCGACAAATTCGGCGCGATCGACGTACTCGTCAACAACGCCGGCATCATGCCGCTCGCCTACTTCGCCGACCACAAGGAGGCGTCGCGTGCGTGGTCCAGGGCGATTGACGTCAACATCAAGGGGGTCGTCAACGGGATCAGCGCCGTCTACGACCAGATGATCAAGCAGGGTCGCGGACACGTCGTCAACATCTCGTCGATCTACGGCAACGCCGGCATCGAGGGATCAGGCGTCTACAGCGCGACGAAAGCCGCGGTCACCAGTCTCTCGGACTCGCTGCGGATCGAGGCTAAGGGCAAGATCAAGGTCACGACCGTGAAGCCAACGGGCGTTCCCGGTACCAACTTGGCCAGCGCCGTCGTCAACGAAGCCGCGATACTCGGACTCGTGGGCAACCGCCGGGAGCACTACTTGGCCAGCGGCCAGAAATTCGCGACCGGCGAACTTTCCACGGCAGAGACCGACCCCGACAACGTGCAGTACTGGGCCATCACTCCGACCGAGCTCGCTAAAAACGTTGTCTACGTGATCGACCAGCCGTGGGGTATCAGCATCAGCGACATCACCGTGCGTGCCAGCGGAGACGACTACGTCTACTAGCCGAGTACGACGGAGGCTTCCCCTGCGTAACTCTGGAACGTGATCGACTCCTGGAGGTACAGGCGCACCTCGTCTGCCGAGTGCTCGAGGTAGCCGATCGACACGTCCTGACCGATGATCAGCTCGTGGTCACCACCGCGAGTGCTCAGCAGGTAGGCCCCCTTGAGCGCTGGTGCCCAGATGATCTTGTCTTGCACCATTCGCTCGAGGTGCTCACGGATTGGGTAGCCGTGGTCGCGTGTCTCGGACACCGCGGTGTAAAGATCGGCATCCAGCACTAGCGAGTAGGGGCCTTCGACGCCGGCAAGACGCAGCGCGGTCTGCGCGGTGGCTACCGCGTCCGGCAGGTCGCGCGGATCCTCTGGCAGCGATACTTTTGCGTTGTCTGAGCCCGGGCCAATGCCGGTGATATGTGCCGCCGCGTAACCGTCGAAGATAGCGCGGTCCTCGGCATGCGCAAGCAAAGTCGCGGCGTCCTTGACTGGCTGCCAGTCCGAGTCCTTGGCGCCGCGCAGTACGTCGTCGATGGCTTCGCGGGTGACCGTGAACGGCACCTTGAGCTCGACCAGCGGCGCCACATCTCTGAGGCGGCTGCGGATCCCGTCCTGCGGCGAAGCGATTTCGGTGACGTGCCCGGTGGACACGGACGCGGTCTCGAAGCCGAGCGGGCCGCGTACGTCGACTACCCGCCGTCCGGCGACGTTGCGCTTGAATGTGCGGGTCGCTTCCTCGGCGATCTCGGCCCATGCCTCTTCGGTCACCGGCGCAAGCCAGCGGTGCAAATTGGAGCCCGCGATCGCGATATCGGTCTGGACCAGCTGATCGTCGTTCGGTGTCGTCATTGCGAAACTCCCTTGAGGCTTCCGATAGAAAGGCTGTCGTCAACGGTACGGCGCGCGTCTTCGTCCGTATTAGGCTGTGGGGCTGCTTCGGCCAGCTCGTCGGCAAGACTCTCCAGCATGTCGAGCGATGGCGCGAAGAACTGAGTGCCGGTGACGGCGGTCGACACATCGAGGATCCGGTCGTAGTTGCCGGGCGGGTTGCCTTCGAACATGTTGACCAGCATCTGCTCGGTCACAGCGATATCCGCGGCGTACGCGATGTAGTAGGTGCCGTACTCGCCGGTCCCGGCGTCCCCGAAGGCCATGTTGGCGCGCAGGATGTCGCGTTCGGTCCCGTCAGCGTCCTCGATCGTGTTGAGGGTGACGTGCGAGTTGGTGGGTTGTACGTCGTCCGCGAGCTCGATGTCGTCGACCTTGGTGCGGCCAATGACGCGCTCTTGCTCCGCGGTGTCCAGCGCGTCCCAGGCTTCCAGGTCGTGCACGTATTTCTGCACCACGACATAGCTGCCACCGGCGAAGTCCGGTTCGGCGTCGGCGTCGACGATCGCGGCGGTCGCCGCGCTACGCCCTGTCGGATTTTCGGTGCCATCGACGAAGCCGAGCATGTCTCGGGCTTCGAAATAACGCAGCCCGGTGACGTAATCCTCGACGGTGACGTCCGACCCGAACGCGTCCATAATTTGCCGGGCCAGCTCAAAAGTGAGGTCCGCCCGGTTAGCGCGCATGTGAAAAAGCAGGTCGCCAGGCGTCGACGGCGCGTTGTGCTTGGCGCCGGTGAGCGCCTTGAACGGATGCAAACCCGCGGGCCGTGGAGCACCGTCTGGCCGAATTCGATCCCAGTACGCCGGTCCGACACCGACGACACACGACAACTGCATTTCGGGTGCCCGGAACCCGACGGCCCGCACCAACGAGTTGATGTCGGACGCGACCTCCAGCACCCTCGCATCCACGCCGTCGGCGTCGCGAACGCTGACGACGAGAAACCCAGCCGAGATCGTCAGCGGAGCAAGCACCGGCTGAGGTTCGGGCGCGGGCGGCGTCGGCGCGTCGCCTGGTGGGGTGTTGATAGACACGGATCAAAGTCTGCCATGCGACGACGCGGCGCGCATTTTGCACCCGTCAGCGCTCATTATGTGTGTCCTGGCCGCTAGCTGTCGAAGACCGACCAGCAGATGTCATTGCGCAGCCGTTGATCGTCCAGTACGAGCTCGCGGATCGCCGCAGGAAGCTGATCGCGCTGCCACTGACACTCAACTCGCCCGGCGGCCACGCCGTGGCCGTCCGGAGCGGCCGCACGTGCGGCCTTGATCGCGTAAGCGGCCGCACCGAGATCGTGCTCGGCTACATGGGCGACCGCGCCCGCCTGGCCGGCCGCGTACGCCGCGTGCCGCGCCGCCCCCTGCAGGTCCCTCGCGGCGCCCATTGCGTGACCGCCCGCCGCTCTCGCCTGCATCATTTTCACCTCGCCGCGCACCCAGGCTCGGGCGTGCTCTATTGCCTGACGTGGGCGGGGATCATCGGGTCGAACCGATTCGAAGAGATCGAGCACATGTTCTGCGCACGTGGCCGCCCACAGCGCGAGGAGTTGATGATCTGCATCGGTGAGGGTGCCGCCTCGGCGGATCGTGACGAGGCGGGGGTCACGGACCTTGGGAAGGATCACGACCTGTACCCCGTCATGCAAACTACGACGCGCGGCTCATCCATCGCCACCACAGCCCTCTCACTTGACCTTGGGCCATCAGGCTAGCGAGCGGCAACAGATTCGTTCGCTTGATCGACCACATCACTGCGCCGCACGGCCACGGCCACCCGAGTCGCGCCGTACAGGCCAAGTACCAAGAACGCCGCAGCGACATACAGAGCGTAGCGAGTCGCGTCGCTAAACGACCCCGGCGACGCGCCTGCCAGGTCTGACTGTCCAACGCCGGTCGACAGCACTGCGCCCACTACCGCCGTCCCGAGCGCCGCGCCGACCTGACGCACGGTGCTCTGCGTCGCCGAGCCTTGACCGGACAAGGCAACGGGTACATCGCCAAGCGTCGTACTAGTCAGCTGCGCCGAGGCGAGGCCTAGACCAAGGCCATAAATGACGACGAGGATCGCGATCAGCACCGGACTGGAGGTGGGACCGACGACCAGAGCCGTCGCGAGTACGCCGACGACTTCCAGCGCCAGCCCGATGACCACGACGCCGGCGGCCCCGACGCGCGCGGCCAGATGCCGTGCGGCGGCACCTGAGAAAAACGCCCCAACGCCCATCGCGCCCAACACCAGGCCCGCCCCGAGACCGCCAATACCGAGTGCGTCGATCAGATACAGCGGCAGCACGAAGATCAGCCCGAACTCACCGATCGCGACCATCATCGCTGTGACGTTGCCCCAGGCGAACGTCGAGATCTGGAACAGTCGCAGGTCCAGGATGACCGACCGATCGTTACGGACTCTGCGACGTTCGGCCGCCGCGAAGAAGATCAGGAGGGCGACCCCAACGGCTGCCGCGATCGGGGCGATCGAGATCGGCGCGGAGCCGGGCCAGGTCAGACCGAGAAAGTGCAGGTCGGCGACCGGTGTCCACCAGCCGACCGCGCTGCCTTCGATGAGGCCAAAGACGATCGCGCCGAAGCCAGCCGCGCTGAGCAACAGCCCCCCGACGTCCATACCGCGCCCGGAAGCCTCCGATTTCGACTCGGGGACGGTGAAGTAGGTACCGATGAGTACGGCGATCCCGATCGGCACGTTGACCAGGAAAATCCACGGCCAGGTATACGAATGCGTCAGCCACCCGCCCAGCAGCGGCCCGATCGCCGCCATGCCCGAAATGACCGCGCCCCAGACCGCGAACGCAACGACTCGGTCCTTGCCGCGGAACGTCGCGTTGACCGTGGACAGTGTGGCGGGCAGGACGAACGCGCCACCGATGCCTTGGATGAGTCGCCCCATGATCAGGCTCGTCGCGCCGGTCGCCGCGGCCGCGAGAATGCTGCCAAGCATAAACACGACGATCCCGGCGACAAACAGCTTGCGACGGCCAAGCCGATCACCCAGGCGGCCGGCGCTCAGCAACAACGCCGCAAAGACGACCGAGTAGAGGCTGTTGACCCACTGCGCGTCGCCGAGACTCAGATTAAGTTTGTGGATGATGACCGGCAGCGCGACTCCGACGATGGTGCCGTCGATGACGATCATCGACAGGCCGGCGGCGAGTACGCCGAGCCCGATCCAGGTGCGCCGCGGCGTACCTTGTCCGTCGTTTCGTGTCGACGTCGTGCTGCTCATTTACGTGCTACTCCGTGTTCCTGGTCGATCAGGCGTCAACAGCGACGCGCGCGGACTCATCGCTTGCCTTGTCGCCAAACGCCCGCGAGCGCAGCGACACGAAGAAGCTGGCCAGCCCGACCGTAAGGAGGATATGGCCAAGCCCGGCGATTCCTGGCACCGCGCCCGAGACATCCTTGCCGAGGACATCCATCGTCCCGTGCACGAACATCATCGCGACGGTCACGACCAATCCTGCGTTATAGAACCAGAAGAAGAGGTTAAAAGACTTCGTTCGTGACAAGTCAAACAGCTTGTCCAGCGCGAGCACGATCAAGAACACCAACATGCCGAGCGCAAGCAGATGGGTGTGCATCACCGACAACTGTGTATCCCCGGTGAAGTCCCGCGCCTTCGTGAACTCTCGGTAGTAAAGGCCGGCAACGAGGCCGAGCACCATGTAGGTGAGTGCGGCGTAATAGTTCTTTTTCATGTCATCAATGGTTTCAGGGCAGAACCACCCAACCATCGCCTCGCAGGTTGAATCCCCGATCAACCTTTTGGTTGATTTCCGCTAGCCAGTCCGGCGGCTAAGCCGAAAGATTGCGGCGGCGCCGGCGAGCGACAGAACGCCGGTGACGAGGGCCGCGTGGTTCCAGCCGGCGACCATGCCAGAGACTCGCCCGCTCGGGTCCATCGCGATGATCCCGACGAGGGTGACCCCGATCGACGAGCCGAGGTATCGCGCGGTGTTGTTCGCTCCGCTACCAAGCCCGGCGCGGTCGGCCGGGACGCTGGCCACGGCCTCACGGCCGAGCGCGGCGTTGAGGACCCCGCTGGCGATGCCGGCGATGATCAGGCCAGGGACCAGCCGCCACGGCGAGGATTCTGCCGCCAGTCCGGTCATCGCGAGTAAGCCGACGCCGACGCCGGCGAGCCCAATCGCAAGCTGGTGGCCGCCGCTGATCGACGCCGGGAGATGCCGCGCCAACAACGCCGTGGCCACGCTGATCCCGGACCACACGACCAGCACAAGTGCGGCGTCCAGAGTCGACAGGCGCATCGTGTTGACCAGGAACGTGCAAGAAAACGACATCAACCCGATAACGCCGACGCCCGTGGCCAGCGCGGCCAGGGTAGCGGCACTGAACCGTCGCCCGCGAAAGAGCCGCAGGTCAAGCATGGGATGTTGGCCGCGGCGTTCGACGACGATGAACGCGACTCCAAAGGCCACCGCTGCAATAGCCGAGAGGGCCAGCGCTCGCGCGTTCCCCTGTCGCCCTTCGACGAGCGCGACCAAGATCAGCACCATGGCGGCACTGAGAGTCGCGGCGCCGTACAGGTCGACTTTGCGCGGCGCGTCGGCGCGCGACTCGATCAGCCCTCGATGCGCGATCCACCCCAGCCCGACGCCGAACACGACGATCGCCCAGTAGAACAGCCGCCAGAGGCCCGCGAGGTCGAGGAGCCCGGTGACGACAGGACCGACAGCGATCCCGGCGCCGACGCTCGCTCCCCAGACGCCGCTTGCGGTGGCACGCTGCGCCGGAGTGGTGAAAACGTGCGCGACGAGTCCGAGACTGGATGCGACAAGGGCCGCACCACCGATTCCTTCGACCACTCGGCCGGCGATGAACAGCACCGGTCCCGAGGCGACTGCGCATAGGACCGATCCAGCGGCGAGTATGACGGCGCCTCCGGCAAAGATGCGCCGACGTCCGAGGTCATCGGCCAGTGCCCCTGCGGTCAACAGGAATGCGGCCAGCCCCACGCTCATCGAACTGAGGATCCACGTCTGCGACGCGGGGCCGGCGTGCAACGCGGTCGCGATGGTGGGCATGTTGCCTAACGGGCCGCAATACACGACCAGCGCGATAAACGTCCCCAACGAGGAGATCAACAGCGTGCGGCCCGGGGTCACTGCACGCGCCTCGAACGCGGACGGGATGGAGAGGTTCAGTCTGTTCACAAGACTAAGGTACTCTACATTGAGTCTGTTGAACAGACCAAATGTTGTACGCTGTCTCTATGGCACTTGGCACTGGATATTCGGCACAGAACTGCTCCATCGCACGCGCCCTTGAGATTGTCGGCGAGCGCTGGACCGTGCTCGTGCTGCGCGACTGCTTCTACGGCGTACGTCGGTTCAGCGATCTGCTCGCGCATCTCGATATCTCACGCGCAGTGCTCACTGATCGGTTGTCGAGCCTTGTCGAGGCCGGTCTTCTCGTACGCCACGCCGAGGGCGGCCATCCGGAGTATGTGCTTACCGAAGCCGGGATCGCCTTCTGGCCGAGCATCTTTGCACTCGGACGATGGGGTGACCGGTTCGGTACGGCGAATCCGCCCAGTCGCATCTATACCCACGCGGACTGTCGCGGCGACCTCGACGACCGCGGCGTCTGCCTCTCTTGCGGAGCCTTCCCAGGCCCCGAGGACATCGACGCGAGTCCCGGCCCGGGAGCGGACAACCGGCGTACCGACGCGGTGAGTGCGGCACTTCGGCAACGACACCGACTCCTCACGCCGGTTATGAGCGGATAAACCGTTCCACACGAGCAGCACACGACATTTGTGCCTACGGTGGGACCGACACCAACGCCAGGGAGCCTTACATGTCGCGTATTGCCATCATCGGAGGTCACGGGCAGATCGCTCTGCATCTGTCTCGCATCCTCACCAGCGAGGGCCACGAGGTCACCGCACTGTTTCGCAACCCCGACCACGCTACTGATGTCAAACAGACCGGCGCCAAGCCCGTCGTCGCCGACGTCGAGCATCTCACCACCGACACCATCTGTAGCCATCTAAAGGACCACGACGCCGTTGTGTGGTCCGCGGGAGCAGGCGGCGGAAACGCGGCCCGCACGTATGCCGTGGACCGTGACGCGGCGATTCGATCAATGGACGCGGCAAAACAGGCCGGCGTAGGACGCTACGTCATGGTGTCCTACCACGGCGCACGACTCGATCATGGCGTCGCCGAAGACAACGCCTTCTTCGCTTATGCAGAGGCGAAGGCGGCGGCCGACGACTATCTGAAGAAGACCCGGCTCGACTGGACGATTCTTGGCCCCAGCCGCCTCACGACAGACCCGGCGACTGGCAAGATCACCGTTGGCGACGGCGGCAAGAGCGAGGTCACGCGCGAGGACGTCGCCTTGGTCGCCGCTGCCGCACTCGACCTGCCCGGCACGGTTGGCAAGTTCATCGAGTTTAACAACGGCGACACGCCAATCAGGGAGGCACTCCAGCACCTCGCTGATTGAGCGGAGATTCAAGCGATGTCGCGGCGGCGCATGAGCACCATCGCAATCCCGCCGAAAAGGAGGGCGTAGACCGCGAGAGTGAGCGTTGCCGATCCTCCGCTGAGCACACTAACCACGCCCGGCGCCCCAGACTGGGCGGACGGTGCGCCATTGATCGCGCTGGCGAGTGATCCGCTCGCCGTACCCGGCATCCAGTCGACCGCCTTCTCGAACGGCCCAAGGACACTCGATACGCCGCGCAGCAGGTTTTCCAGGACCAGCGCCCACACCAGCCCGAGCCCGATTCCGAGAGCCGGGCCGCGGGCGATGGTGCCTAGCGCGATCCCGCCGAGCGCCCACATCGCCATGATCAGCAGGCCCGACCCGAAGCCCTGCAAGATGACCGAGAACGCCGGCCACGCCAGCGACTGCGACTGCCCGGCCGCGATGAGGCTCGCAGCGCCGAAGTCGACGACCATCGTCGCAACCACGACCAGGAACACGACTGACAGCACCGCAAGAATCGTGCCGCCGAAGGCCGCCGTACGGCGTGGGCCCTGCAGCATGACCGTCTTCCATGTGCCCCACGAGTATCCACTCCCCGCGACAAGCGCCCCGAGCGTCAGGATGATCGCGCCACCAAACATCGGCATCCCTTGTACTACTACTGCCGGAGCCGAGGCAGGCAAGATGCTACTGATCAGCTCTGCCCGGGAGCCGCCTTCGACGCTGAACGTCTTCGTGCCCGAGACATACGACAGATACGGAAACAAGTAGCCGAAGACGAGGTTGAGGATCAGCCAGACGCCACCCATCATCCAGATCGCCGGCCACTTGCGGATGCGCAGTAGCTCGGCGCGGGTGCTATTTATCAGCGATCGCATCACGCAACCTGCCTTTCTGTTGATATGGAGTCGGCGGCCAGCGTGGTGTCGACCGGCGTACCGGTGAGTTGGAAGAAGATCTCCTCAAGCGACTGTTCGATCGGGCGCACCTCAAACACGCGGATC
The DNA here is from genome assembly GCF_003003235.1 of Antricoccus suffuscus. Classification (NCBI taxonomy): domain Bacteria; kingdom Bacillati; phylum Actinomycetota; class Actinomycetes; order Geodermatophilales; family Antricoccaceae; genus Antricoccus; species Antricoccus suffuscus. The sequence goes on along the minus strand of NZ_PVUE01000016.1, from coordinate 36,740 downwards.
CCTTCTGCGACAAGGGCTGCGGTCACTTCCGGCGCGCGGCCCGGATCGATGTCAAGCCGCATCGATGCCCCATCGTGCAGGTGTACGCCGTCGTCGCCGGCAAGTCGCATGCCGATGGCGAGCGCGGCATCGAGCGGTTCGGCGCGGACCAGGGTGGCCGCCGTACCACGCAGGTCACGAACGCTGCTCTCCACGAGCAGCTTGCCACCCGCGATCACGCCGACGCGGTCGCACACCTCCTCTACCTCCGCGAGCATGTGGCTGGAGAGCATGACCGTCTGGCCCTGGTCTGCCAGTTCGCGAATGAGCTTGCGCATGTCGGCCATGCCAGCGGGGTCGAGCCCATTGGTCGGCTCGTCGAGGACCAGGAGTTCCGGCGTACCAAGCAATCCGGACGCGACGCCGAGGCGTTGCTTCATGCCGAGCGAGTAGGACTTGAACTTGTCCTTGCCGCGCGCGGTGAGATCGACCCGCTCGAGCACCTCGTCCACCTCACGGTCACTCAGCCCTCGATAGCGGGCCATTGAACGCAGGTTGTCGCGCCCGGAGAGGTACGGATAGAAACCCGGCCCCTCGATCAGAGCCCCTGTGCGAACTACGGCGTCGGAGTCGCCGGCCGGCAGGCCAAGGACCGTCGCCGTACCACTAGTCGCGGTCGCCAGCCCAAGCACGATCCGCAATGTCGTTGTCTTTCCCGCGCCGTTCGGGCCGAGAAACCCATACACTTCGCCGCGTCGTACGGTCAGGCTCACGTCACGCACGGCGGTTCGGTTGCCAAAAGTCTTGGTCAACCGATCGGTGACCACTAGTTCGTTTGTCATGCGGTCGACTATTTCCCGCGGGCTCGTAGTTGCACGTCCGGCGAGCGGCTGAACTCGTCGTACGCAAATCTGCGTACGACGCATACGTCCCGCTTCGGATGCTCACCGCGCTGCGCTGGCTTAGTCTTGTCGATATGCCCAACTTCGCCGCACTCAAGCCCGTCCCGTGGGGATATGTAGCGTTCGCGGCGCTCATGCTGTTTTTCGGAGCGGGCGGCACACGGCCGGCCTCGATCAACCAGGGGCTCGGCACCCCCGGCCCGCTCGCCTACGCGCTCATCGTGATCGCGGCCGCGTCTCTGGTGATCATGCGATGGCGCCCGCTGCTGGCTTTCACGATCACCAGTACGGCCGTTATCACCTACTTCGCCGTTGGCTATGCATTCGGGCCGATTCTGATCTCCGAGGCCGCGGCTGTGTTCATGCTGGCTCGGCGAGTGGAGTTGCGTCGTACGCTCGTCGCAGTGGCGATCTTGTACGTCGCGGCGCTCCTGACCGGCCTCGCACACGGCATGTTTGGGCACGCCACATGGTGGGGTATCGGAGACGCGATTATCTGGATCTGCGCCTGGATCGCCGTACCGACCGCCATCGGGACCGCGATCCGGACCCGCAGCGAGTCACAGGCGGGAGTTCGAGCCGAGCAGGCTCGGCGGGCCGCATCCGAGGAGCGACTGCAGATGGCGCAGGACTTGCACGACACGCTTGGCCACGGACTCGCCGTGATCGCGATGCACTCAGGCGTCGCCTTGCATGTGCTCGACTCTCGACCCGATAAGGCCCGCGAATCTCTCGAGGCGATCCGCGCGACGAGTAAGGAGTCTATCGACGGCCTGCGCGCGCAACTTGATCTGCTGCGCGCCGGCGGCACCGATGACGCCCCATTGCGACCTCGTTCGGGACTCGCCGACGCCGAGGTTCTAGTACGCCGCATCCGTAGCGGCGGCGTAGATGTCGCGGTCGACATCCCCATGCTGCAAGGCATACCCCCGGATGTGGACGAGGCGGCGTACCGCATCCTGCAGGAGTCGCTGACCAACGTGCTGCGCCACGCCGGGCCGGCGCGAGCGAGCGTACGGGTGCGACACGACAACGGCGCACTTTCCTTAGATGTGATCGATACCGGGTCCGGGCCATCGCGTTCGACCGCAGCCACCTCCTCGCGCGGAACCGGGATCCGCGGCATGCGGGCCCGCGCGGAGTCGGTCGGCGGCACTCTCGCGGCGGGTCCGGGGGCCGAGGGCGGGTTCGCCGTACACGCAACACTGCCGTGCGTCCTTGAGGAGGCCTCATGATCCGGGTTGCCATCATCGACGACCAGCCGCTAGTGCGGATGGGTTTGCGCACGCTCATCGAGTCCGAGGCCGGAATCGAGCTTGCCGGTGAGGCGGCGGACGGGCGCGCCGGTCTCGCCGTCGTGCGCACCGAGCGGCCAAACGTCGTGCTCATGGACATCCGGATGCCCGAACTCGATGGGCTGGCGGCGCTGCGCGAGATTAATGCCGACACAGAGTTGACCAATGTGCGCGTCATCATGCTCACCACGTTCGAGATGGACGAGTACGTGTTTGAGGCACTTCGCAATGGCGCCAGCGGTTTCATCCTCAAGGACGCCGAGCCGACCGACCTGCTACGCGCCGTACGAGTCGTCGCCGACGGCGGCTCACTCCTGTCGCCGTCGGTGACGCGCACGGTGATTGAGCAGTTCACCGGTGACAGGCCGGCACGCAATCCGCACCCTGAGCTTCATCGCCTTACCGAGCGCGAGGTTGAGATTGTCCGCTGGGTGGCGACCGGCCAATCGAACGACGAGATCGCTACCTCGCTTTTCCTCAGTCCAGCAACCGTACGCACCCACGTCAGCCGCGCAATGACCAAGCTACATGCGCGTGACCGCGCCCAACTTGTCGTTTTCGCGGTCGAGTCGGGGCTCACTCATTCCGAGCCGTAGGCCAAGCCACCGACCGAGCAAGTAGCAGGCACCGCCCACGCCGCTCTTACGGCTCGACGAGCGCGGAGGCGCACCAGCGAAGCGCCTTGCGGCGGTCATCGAATACCTCTGCAAACTCCGTCGGGTCGGCCCCCTCGAAGAACACGCCCTCGGAGTCGACAAGAACGGCATGGCGGCCGTCGGCGTTGAGTCGTCGTACCAGCTCGAGGATCAACCGGCGGGCTACCTCGTTGACCTCGTTGACTCGCTGCACGTCAATGACAAGGGTCCCGGGTTCGATCTCCAGTGAGCCCACGTCGCGCAGAAACGTTTCGGTGCCGGTAAACAGCAGATCGCCCTGCAACTCATAGACCCGTACGCCGTTGCCACGCGCGGCTAGCGTCTCGTCGTGCCGGCTCTCGCTCACAACGCGACTTTTCTGATGCGCCTGGCTCAGCGTGTACGTCGCGCGGATCGCCGAGCTACTTTCCCTTGATACACGCATAAAGTGCATCCCGAGGTCACGCGAGAGCCGTTCGCAAGCCTGTACGCCGCGCACGCTGTTGCCGTGTTGGTCCAGCCGCGGGGAGTAGACGGCGAGACCGAGCTGGCCGGGAAGCACGGCCATGATCCCGCCGCTGACGCCGCTCTTTGCCGGCATGCCAACGGAAGTGACCCAGTCCCCCGCTGCGTCGTACATGCCGCACGTCGTCATGACGCTAAGTAGGTGGGTCAGGAGCGGCTGTGACAGCAGGCGGTCTCCGGTGCGCGGGTTGACTCCGCCGTTGGCCAGGGTGGCCGCCATGATCGCGACGTCTCGACAGTCCAGGCTGATCGAGCACTGCCGGAAGTAGTCCTCCAGCACGGGATCCGGGTCATCCTCGAGAATGCCTACGGTGCGCAGCATGTAACCGATCGCCCGGTTGCGGAAACCGGTCTGGGACTCGGACTCGTAGATATCGTTGTTGATCGCCAACTCGCGGCCTGCGTACTTCGAGTACGCCGCCCGGATCCGCTCGAATCGTGACTCCGCGCCGTCATCTTTAATCAGCGACGTGGCGGTGATCGCGCCGGCGTTGATCATGGCGTTGCTGGGGCGGCCAGTGGCCCGTTCGAGCGAGATGTTGTTGAAGGCATCCCCGGACGGCTCGACGTCGATCTTCGTGCCCACTTCCTCGATGCCGCGGTGCGCGAGCGCGAGCGCATACGTGAACGGCTTGGACATCGACTGGATCGAGAAGTCAGTGCGCGTATCACCGACCTCGTAGAGATAGCCATCCGCGGTCGCGACACAGATGCCAAACAGATCGGGGTCGACGTCGGCGAGCTCAGGGATGTAGTCAGCCACGGCGCCATCGACATTTTGCGCGCACGTGTCCCACACGCTCTGGAGATAGTCCGGGATCGGAGAGTGCATGACAGGAGGCTAGCGGCCGGAGGGTTGTCAGCGAGGAGGGCAGGGTCTATAGTTAGTTAGTGTCATATTGACCTTAACTAATTTTTCGATAGCGAGCCCATGGTCCTCCCCACCGCGAACGTCTCCGAGCGGCTCTACGCCCCGCCGTCTCTGGCGATCTCGACCGTCATTTTCTCCATCCGCAACGGCACCGTCGACCAGGATGAACCCGGGCTCGGAGAGCTCTGGCTTCCGCTGGTACGCCGGACCCGCCCGCCGTACGTCGACCGATGGGCCCTGCCCGGCGGCCCGATCGCCTGGGACGAGTCGCTGGAGGACGCGGCCCATCGCAACCTGCACGAGACAACCCAGCTGCGACCGCGCTACCTCGAGCAGCTTTACGCCTTCGGTGCGGTCGAACGCTCGCCCGACCTGAGAGTGGTGTCGATCGTCTACTGGGCCCTTGTACAGGCGGACGAAGCAGCTAAGGCGACCGAGGGCGACAACGTGAGCTGGTTTGCCGCCGATGACGTGCCCCGGCTGGCCTTCGACCACAACGAAATCGTCGAGTACGCACTGTGGCGACTGCGCACCAAAGTCGAATACAGCACAATCGCGCACAACTTCCTCGGGGAGACGTTCACCCTCGCCCAGCTGCGCGAGGTCTATGAGGCAGTTCTCGGACGCCGCATCGACCCGGCCAACTTTCGACGCCAGATGCGCGCATCCAAGGACCTCGTCGCAACCGACCAGACCGTCACCGGCGGCAAGCACCGCCCTCCGCGGCTTTACCGCTTCGGCGAAACCGAAGCCCCGCAGACGACACCACCATCGTCATCAACTCTCTGAGGACTAGGAGCATCTCGTGTCATCTGTCGACACCACAATCAAGCTGATCGGCCAGGGAGCGCCGGGCTCCACCTGCGCGCCCGGCCTCGCCGACGAGCCATGGACCTTCGACTCGATTCCCGGCTACGGCCCGGGAGCATCTCAGGGCGACGTACTGCCGGCCTCGGCACCTCGTCAAGGCGTGCTCCCGGACGAATACCAGCATGCATCGATCGACGAACTTGACGCGCGAATCCTGTCGGCAAAGGAAACACTGGGTGACCGGGTTGTGATCCTCGGGCACTTCTACCAGCGCGATGAAGTCATCAAATACGCCGATATCGTCGGAGACTCGTTTCAGCTCGCCCGGGCCGCGACGCAACGCCCGGACGCTGAAGCACTCGTTTTCTGCGGCGTACATTTCATGGCCGAAACCGCCGACATGCTCTCGGGTGACGGCCAAGCGGTCATTCTGCCCAACCTCGCGGCGGGTTGTTCGATGGCCGACATGGCCAACATCGACCAGGTCGAGGACTGTTGGGAGCAGCTAGAGGAGCTGTTTGGTACGTCGGACGACGGTCTGGCGCCGATCATCCCTGTCACATACATGAACTCCTCGGCAGCGATAAAGGCGTTCTGCGGTCGGAATGGCGGCATCGTGTGCACGTCGTCCAACGCGAAGACGGTCCTCGAGTGGGCCTTTGCCCGTGGCCGGCGGGTGCTGTTCTTCCCGGACCAGCATCTCGGCCGCAACACCGCCAAGGCCATGGGCATCAGCGTCGATGAGATGCCACTGTGGAACCCAAACAAACCACTTGGCGGCAACACCGCACCGGTGCTACAGGCGGCCAAAGTCGTGCTGTGGCAAGGATTCTGTTCGGTGCACAAGCGCTTCACCGTGGCGCAGATCGAACAGGCGCGGGCGGCGCACCCGGGCGTGCGAGTCATCGTGCACCCGGAGTGTCCGATGGAGGTCGTTGACGCGGCCGACGAGAGCGGCTCGACCGACTACATCTCCAAAGCCATCGACGCGGCCCCAAACCGTACGACGTTCGCCATCGGCACCGAGATCAACCTCGTACGCCGCCTGTCCAACGACCATCCCCGGCTCACGATATTTTGCCTCGATCCAGTGGTGTGCCCCTGCTCGACGATGTATCGCATCCATCCCGGATATCTGGCCTGGGTCCTGGAGCGCATGGTCGCGGGCGAGATCGTCAACCAGATCAGTGTTCCGGACGATGTCACCGTTCCGGCTCGGGTGGCACTGGAACGGATGCTGGCGGCGACTCCGTGATCATCGTCGTCGGCAGCGGCATCGCCGGCCTCACCGCCGCGCTGTCGGCCTCGCGCGCCGGTCAGTCCGTCACGCTCATCAGCAAGGCGAGCCTGCTCGAGTCCAATACCCGCTACGCACAGGGCGGGATCGCGACGGTTCTTCCCGACCTCGGCGGCCCACCCGAGGACAGCGTTGAGTCCCACGTGGCAGATACCCATGCCGCCGGCGCCGGCCTGGGTGACCTCGATCCAGTCCGAATCCTGTGCACCGAAGGACCCGACCGGGTCCGGGAGCTGCTCGGCTATGGGACGGCGTTCGATCGACGCCCCGGCGGCGACCTCGCGCGCGGGCTGGAGGCGGCGCACTCACACGCACGAATCCTGCACGCCGGCGGTGATGCGACCGGCGCCGCCATTGCTTATAGCCTTGCGTGCGCAGTACGCGAGTCGGACGTGACGGTCCTGGAGCACACCTTCCTCGCCGATCTAGTGACCGATGACGGTCGAATCCAGGGCATCGAGGTGATGTCGGAGGACGGCGTACTGCGGCAGATTGACTGCACCACGGTGATACTCGCGACGGGTGGTGCCGGCCAGCTCTACGCGCACACCACCAATCCGGCGGTCGCAACGGGCGACGGCCTTGCTGCGGCCTGGCGCGCCGGCGCGGTCATCGCCGACGCAGAGTTCTATCAGTTTCATCCCACTTCCCTTGCTGCACCGGGAAACTTCCTCATTTCCGAGGCGGTCCGCGGCGAGGGCGGGGTTCTGCTCGACAATGATGGACATCGATTCATGGCCTCGGTTCACCCGGACGCCGAGCTTGCGCCGCGCGACGTCGTGGCCCGTGGCATCGCCGACGCGATGCGCACTCACGATGGAGCGCCTGTCCGACTGGATGCGACCGCACTGGGCGATTCGGCGTACCTCGCGCGGCGGTTTCCGAGCATTGACGCGGCCTGCCGAGTCCACGGTCTGGACTGGGCGCACGAACCGATACCGGTCACTCCAGCCGCGCACTACTGGATGGGCGGCGTACGCACCGATGCGTGGGGACGCACGTCGCTGCCGGGCCTGTACGCCGTCGGCGAGGTAGCCTGCACCGGCGTACACGGCGCCAACCGCCTCGCGTCCAACTCGCTACTGGAGGGGCTCGTGTACGCCGACCGCGCGGCACGTGCGATCGACAGGTGTCCGAGTGACTGGCCGACGTTTCCCACCGATGTGAGGATCGACGACTCCGCCCCGGCCGACGTCACGCCGTTCGACCGGGCCGAGCTGCAGCACCAACTCTGGGACCACGCCGGACTCGTGCGTGATCACGACGGGCTGCAGATCGCTGACAAGCAGCTGCGCAGCTGGCGCGCCGACCGTACGACGATTGCCGGTCGGGAGGACGAGAACCTGCGTCAGGCAGGGCTGTGCATCCTGGCGGGCGCACTGGCTCGTCAGGAGTCGCGCGGCGCCCACTATCGCGCGGATCGGCCGAGCACCTCTGGTCGTTTCGCCCACCACATCAACTTGGAGCGCGCATGCTGAGCCGGGCCGAGATCCACCGAATAGTGCAGATGGCGTGGGACGAGGACGCCCCCTGGGGAGACGTTACGTCGGACTGTCTTATCCCCCAAGGGGTCTCGGCACGCGCCGACCTGGTCGCGCGTGAGCCTGGCGTGTTTTGCGGCGGCGAGGTCTTCGCGGCGGCGTTCGGCCATGTCGACGGCGCCACCGAGGTCGAAGTCCTCGTCGACGATGGCGCGCTATTCGAATCCGGTCAGGTGCTCGCGACCGTCCGCGGCAGCGCGCGGTCATTGCTCGGCGCCGAACGCATCGCACTCAACCTGGTCCAACGCATGTCGGCGATCGCGACCACCACCGCGCGCTACGCGGCGGAGACCGCGGGCACGAAGGCCCGGATCGTCGATACTCGCAAGACAACGCCAGGGCTACGGGCGATCGAGAGGTACGCCGTACGCTGCGGCGGCGGACATAACCACCGCAACTCTTTGTCGGATGCCGTGATGGCCAAGGACAACCATCTGGCCGTGCTCGGCGATGATCTGACTCTGGCATTGCGGGAGGCACGCGGAAGGATCTCGCACACCACCCATTTCGAGGTGGAGGTCGACCGGATCGACCAGATTGAGCCGGTCCTCGCCGCCGGCGTCGACTCGATCATGCTCGACAACTTCACGCTGGACGAGTTGCGTGAGGGCGTCGCTATCATCGCCGGTCGGGCCGTCGTCGAAGCGAGCGGCGGGATCGAGCTTGACGGCGTACGGGAGATCGCGCAGACCGGCGTCGACGTCATCTCGGTCGGCGCGCTGACGCACACGATCCGGAGTCTCGACCTTGGGCTGGACTTCGCCACCACCACCCGCGATCCGTCACAAAATGCCCCACGATCCGTCACAAAATCCCGGCCATCCGTCACAAAATCCGCACGATCCGCGGCGCCGTGGTGATCTATCTCGACGCCGCCGCGACGACCGCCGTACGCCGCGAGGTCCTCGAGGCGATGTGGCCCTACCTGACCGGCGACTTCGGCAACCCGTCGAGCCATCACGAGATCGGGAACCGGGCATCGGTCGCGCTTGAAAAGGCGCGCGCGACGGTAGCGCGGTACGTCGGAGCACGACCCACCGAAATCGTGTTTACGGGCGGGGGCACGGAGGCAGACAACCTTGCGATCAAAGGGGTCTCGCTGGCCACGCCTCGTGCGCGGCACATCGTCACGTCTCCGATCGAGCATCCCGCAGTACTCGAGTCGTGCGACTACCTACGGCGCCATCACGCCTTCCAGATCGACTATGTGCCAGTCGATCACACGGGGATGGTCGACCTTGACGCGCTCGCCGATCTGGTAACACCTTCGAGCACTCTGGTATCGATCATGATGGCGAACAACGAGATCGGCACGGTACAACCGATCGGCGCTATATCCAAGATCTGCCGGGCCGTCGGCGTACCGCTGCACAGTGACGCCGTCCAGGCCGTCGGTTCGCTGCCGATCCACGTGCGCGACCTCGGACTCGACGCGCTCAGCCTGTCCGGGCACAAGCTCGGTGCCCCCAAAGGCATCGGCGCGCTCTACGTGCGAGGACGAGTGCAACTCGAGCCGGTCCTACATGGCGGCGGCCAGGAGCGTGGCGCACGGTCCGGCACCGAAAACGTTGCCGCGGCCGTCGGCCTGGCCACCGCGCTCGGGCTCGCCTCGCCCGCCGTCGCAGACTTGTTCGAGGTGCGCGACGTTTTCATCGACGGCGTACTGCAGTCGGTGCCCGGCGCGGTGCTGACCGGACACCGGACGTCACGCCTCGCCGGCAACGCGTCGTTTTGCTTCCCCGGCACAAGCGGCGAGTCGGTGTTGCTGCGGCTCGAGGAGTCCGGCATCGTCTGTTCGTCCGGTTCGGCCTGCGCCGCCGGCAGCGACGAACCCTCGCACGTGCTGACGGCCGTCGGCATCGAACGAGAGGTGGCACAGACCGCCGTCCGGTTCACCTTTGGCGCCGATTTCAGCCGCGAGCAGGCGGAATTCGTCGTGCGCGCACTGCGAGAAGCGATCACCACCCTCGCCCCGGCCCATCCGTGACGTTGACTCGCTCATACGCCACCGAGCACGGTATGGGCGCGGACGTGCTCACGGGCAATCAGGGCATTCTCGCGGTCCGTCAAACGGTGCCGTCTAATGTGGACTGCGGGCCATCGGCGCGGGAGCGCGTCCGTCCGCCAGCACCTGCACGAGTAAACGCGCGAGGAGACGACCATGCAGTTCGATGAAGACGAAGACATCACCAGCATCCGCGGGGCGATTCGAGATGTGTGCAAGTCATTCGACGATGAGTACTGGCGTGCCCGCGATGAGCAGCACGAGTTTCCGTGGGACTTCTACAAGGCGATGGCCGACGGCGGATGGGTCGGCATCGCGATCCCCGAGGAGTACGGCGGTGGCGGGCGCGGGATTAGCGAAGCCTCCGTAATCCTGGAAGAAGTCGCCGCCTCTGGCGCCGCAATGAACGGCGCGAGCGCGATTCACCTGTCGATCTTCGGCATGAATCCGGTGGCTAAGCACGGCTCCGCGCAGATGCGAGAGAAGTACCTGCCGAAAGTCGCAGCCGGCGACCTGCACGTCGCTTTTGGGGTCACTGAGCCCGATGCCGGCACAGACACGACCTCGATCACGACGCGCGCAGTCAAGGACGGCGATCACTACGTCGTACACGGTCAGAAGGTCTGGACCACCAAGGCGCAGGACAGCGACAAGGTCCTCCTGCTGTGCCGTACGACGCCCCTGGCCGAGTGCAAGCGGCGTACCGATGGCATGTCGCTGCTCCTTGCCGACCTGCAGAACCCTCAGGTCGATATCCAGCCCATCAACAAGATCGGGCGCAACGCGGTCGCCTCCTGCGAGGTGCGGTACGACGGCCTCAAGGTTGACGCCGACGACCTGGTCGGCGAGGAAGGGCGCGGGTTCTCCTACCTACTCGACGGGCTCAACCCGGAGCGCATCCTGATCGCGTCCGAGGCGCTCGGCATCGGCAAGCTTGCGCTCAAGACCGCTGTCAACTACGCCAACGATCGCCGCGTGTTCGGCCGCTCCATCGGCCAAAACCAAGGCATCGCGTTTCCGCTCGCCGAAGCGCACATGCGCCTGCACGCCGCTGAGCTCGCGGTGCGCGAGGCGGCGTGGCGGTACGACGCCGGAATGCCCTGCGGCGAGCAGGCGAACTCGGCGAAGTTCCTGGCCTCCGACGCGGCGTTCTTCGCCGCCGACCGGGCGATGCAGACGCACGGCGGATTCTCCTTCGCCAAGGAGTACAACGTCGGTCGCTACTGGACCGAGTCGCGGCTCATGAAGATCGCTCCTGTCTCACAGGAGATGGTCATGAACTACGTATCCGAGCATGTCCTCGGCCTGCCGCGTTCCTACTAACGGACACTCAGCGGACACTTCCGCCGACTAGCCGGCGAGGCTCTGACGACGCTGCGGAATGCGACCGCCGGCGATCACCATCTCGACCTGGCGTGGCGAGAGCCGGTGCCGTAGCTCTACCTCTCGGCCCGCGAGCGTGGCCATGACCTTGTTACCAGCCTTGAGCTGCTCCGGAATACCCGTCAGCTTGACGGTGTCCCCTTGCTCGATGGAGTCGTAGTCGCTCGGGTTGGCGAACTCCAGCGCAAGTACGCCGAAGTTGGCGAGATTCTGCCAGTGAATCCGCGCGAACGACTTCGTCACGACCACGCGTAGCCCGAGGTAGCGAGGCGCGAGTACGGCGTGCTCACGCGACGAGCCCTGTCCGTAGTTCTCGCCTGCGATGATTGCGTGCCCACCGTCCTCGGCCGCGGCACGTTTGGCATACGTGTCGTCAACCTGGATGTAGACGAATTCGGAGATTTTCGGGATATTGCTGCGATACGGCAACACGCGGGAGCCCGCAGGCATGATGCCGTCGGTCGACATGTTGTCGCCGACCTTCAGCATGACCGGGACTTCGAGGTCATCGGGAAGCGGGTCGAAGTCCGGCAACGACTTGATGTTGCCGCCCTTGACTAGCTCGACCTTCGCCGCCTCCTCGGCCGGCAGCGGCGGAAGGAGCATCGCGGTATTAACACTGGCCTGCTTGGGAAGAGACGGCCGCGGGTAGTCCATGTCGAGGTCCCGCGGATCGGTAATGACGCCCGTCAGCGCGGCCGCAGCGGCAGTCTCCGGCGAGCAGAGCCAGACGGCGTCTTCGTCCGTACCTGAGCGTCCGGGGAAGTTGCGCGGCACCGTGCGCAGGCTGTTGCGGCCGATCGCGGGCGCTTGGCCCATACCGATACATCCCATACAGCCAGCCTGGTGGATCCGCGCGCCAGACGAGATCAGCTTAAACAACCAGCCACCCTTCGCGAGGTCCTCGAAGATCTCCCGGGAGGTGGGGTTTATATCGACGGACACCTGATCGTGAGTCTGCTTGCCTTCCAAGATCTCTGCCACCACGGCAAAGTCGCGCAGTCCGGGGTTAGCGGAGGAGCCGACCACGATCTGGAACACCTCTTCGCCGGCGACCTCACGCACCGGTACGACGTTGCCCGGCGACGACGGCTTCGCGATGAGCGGCTCAAGTGTCGACATATCGATACTCTCGGTGACGTCGTACGTCGCACCCTCGTCGGCGAGGATCTCGACGAAGTCGCCCGCGCGATCTTGCGACGTAAGGAATTCGCGCACGGCCTCGTCACCCGGAAAGACCGTGGTGGTCGCGCCGAGCTCGGCGCCCATGTTGGCGATGACGTGCCGGTCCATCGCGGTCAGATTGGCCAGACCCGGACCGTAGTACTCCACAATCCGGCCCACGCCGCCCTTGACGTCGTGCCGACGAAGCATCTCGAGAATGACGTCCTTCGCCGACACCCACGGCGGGAGTTCACCAGTCAGCTCGACGCCCCAAATTTCCGGCATCTGGATATATAGCGGGTCTCCAGCCATCGCCATCGCGACCTCGAGACCGCCGACGCCGATCGACAGCATCCCGATCGCGCCAGCGGCCGGGGTGTGCGAGTCCGAGCCGATCATCGTCGTACCGGGTACGCCGAACCGCGCCTGGTGCACCGGATGCGACACCCCGTTGCCGGGCTTGGAAAACCAGAGCCCGAACCGCTGGGCAGCAGAACGCAGAAATAGGTGATCTTCCGGGTTCTTCTCGTCGGTCTGCAGGAGGTTGTGGTCGACGTACTGCGCGGAAAGCTGCGTCTGGATGCGGTCCAGCCCGAGTGCCTCGAGCTCCAACATCACCATCGTGCCAGTCGCGTCCTGGGTGAGGGTCTGGTCAATCTTCAGACCAATCTCGCTGCCCGGCGTCATCTCGCCAGACACTAGGTGACTGCTGATCAGCTTTTGTGCGACGTTCTGTGGCCCCACGACTTGTTCCGCCATCATGACCTCCGGCTCTAAAGGCCCGCGGCGTACCTCTAACCCGCGAGCGGGTCTCCACACACCCTATGACGGTTCCGTGACTACTGCGGACTTCGAGATCTGAGGCAGCCGCGGGTGCCGGCGGCAACGGCTGCGGTACAGTGTGCCGGTCGCGGTGTACGGGAATTCGGTGTGATGCCGAAGCGGCCCTCGCCACTGTAAGTAGTTGCAACGACACGTCAGCTGTTCCACGTTCCACACGTGCTGCAGGAGCCACTGGGTAACCCCGGGAAGGTGACGTGTCGGTTCGCGCCAGCGGACAGCTACGAGCCAGGAGACCGATCGCGACTTTTCAGTACTTCCACGAGGTTCTTGGAAAGGCGCTTCCAATGCGTGTAGTTACAGTTGTCCGTCGGATCATCGGGATCCTCGTTACAACCGCACTTGTCGGCGGTCTAGCCGCGTGTGCGACCGGCGATGCGGCCGGTTCGGGAGAGAAGCCCACGACGCTGACGCTGGCGACCGGGTTCGCTATCGACGACGTCGACCCGCTTGAGAACGGGTTCTGGGGAAACGAGTTCGGGTGGAGCGAGCTGCTCATGCGGCCCGTCCTCGGCGCCGATCCCAAGCCATGGATCCTCAAGAGCCTCGACAACGTCGACGACCTGACCTGGAAGCTCACCCTCAACAAGGGGGTGCATTTCCAGAACGGCGACCCACTCGACGCGAAGGCGCTGGCCGACGTCATGCAGTACTCGTTGTCCGAGGTCGCTGGGCTGAAGTCAATCGCCGGTACAACCGTCAAGCCCACCGGCGACCTAGAGGTCACGCTCACGACTCCGCAGCCGACACCAAACCTTCCGTTCTTGCTCGCCGATGAGTCGAAGTTCGTGATCTTCGACCTCCCCGCCTACCTCAAGGCGAAGGGCGACCCGCAGAAGCTCATCGACGCCAAGCTCTACACCGGCCCGTACGTCGTACAGAAGCTCGATACCCAGACGATGACGATGAAGGCCGACCCGGACTACTGGGGCGGCACTCCAGCGCTGAAGTCGGTGACCGTCAAGTTCATCGAAGAGGCCCAGTCACGGATTCTCGCCGTACAGAAAGGCGAAGTGGACCTCGCGCTCTATCCACCGACGGATGCGGCCAAAAACCTGAACGGTCGCAAGGACTCGTACTGGGTCACCGGTACGCCGAAAGGGCCGACGTTTCAATTCCAGCTCAACCAGAAAACCGGGCCGTTGACGGACGTGAAGGTCCGGAAGGCCGTATTGTCGGCGATCAACTACAAGGAGATCGCGAACGACGTCATGAACGGGCTGTACGAAGTCTCGAATGGGATGTATTCGCCCAAGGCCGCGTACTACGAGCCGATGTTCAAGACCGACACCAAGGCCACCGACAAGCTCCTCACGGGTGCCGGTTACGCCAAGGGCTCGGACGGGATGTACGCCAAAGACGGTAATCCACTGACGTTGACCGTCCTGACCTATCCGCAGCAGCCCGACTCGGGCACCCTCGGCGTCGCGGTCCAGTCGGAGCTGAAGACCGCCGGGATCGGCGTCGAGATCCAGCAGGTGCCCGACACCGACGAAGCGATGCAGGACCCGTCGGTCAAATGGAACGCCGCGATCGTCGGTAACGGGACGACCTCCTTCCCAGGCGATCCCATCAGCTCGCTGCAGAACTACTTCGTCACCGACGGCCCAAGCAACTACTCCGGCATCAGCGATCCCAATCTCGACGCTCTTGTGTCGAAGTTGGCGACCACGATGGACACCACCGAGCGCGATGACCTCCTCAAGCAGATCCAAGCTGCGGTGGGAGACGGCGCTTACATGGGTTTCCTCGGCATGCGGGTCCCGGGCGTCGTCGCCGGCCCGAAGTGGAAGAACTACAAGGTACCGACGGCGAACCTGTGGGTAGACGCATCGACGACCGCCGGTTCGTGACGTGCTGGTCGCCCTTAGCAAGAGGGTAGGGATCGCGCTCGCCACGTTGTTGGTCGCGAGCATTATTGTCTGGTGCCTCTTGCTATTGGCGCCGGGCGATCCAGCCACCGGGATCCTGCACGCACGCGGAATCCTTGAGCCGGACCCGGCCCAGATCGCCGCGATGCGCGTCGAGCTCGGGCTCAACGGCAATCCGGTTGTTCGATATCTTGACTGGCTCTGGGCCGCCGTACACGGAGACTTCGGGCTTTCGTGGAAGTCGGGCCGACCGGTAATGGAAGAGTTCGCGACTCGGTTGCCGGCAACACTGCGGCTCGCGACCGTGGCGATGTGTATGGCAATCGCGATGGCCGTCGTCATGGGGACCATCGCCGCTGCGGCACCGCGACGGTGGCCGGACTCCGTTGTGCGGGTGGTCAGTCTCGCGATGGTGATCGTGCCCGGGTTCCTCGTAGGGCTGTTCGTGCTCAATATCCTCGTGCTCAAACTCGACCTGGGTGTGATCATCTCGGACGGCTCGTGGCGCACGGTCGGATGGCCGGCGCTGACCCTGGCGCTGGGTTCGGCCGGCTACTGGACTCGGGTGCTGCGCGCCTCGATCCTCGAGGCCCGGTCGGCGCCGTACATGGAGGTCTGTCGAGCTCGCGGCGCATCACCGGTGCGCCAGCTGCTCGTGCACGCCGTACCAAACGCGATCGCGCCATTCCTCACGATCGTCGGTCTTGGTGCGGCCGCAGTGCTCGGCGGCGCGCCGATCATCGAGAGCGTCTACACGTGGCCAGGCATAGGCGCATTTACCGTCCAGGCGATTAACGCGCGCAACGTGCCGGTGGTCGTCGCGTTCACGATGATCGCCGTGACGGTGTACGTCGTCGCCAGCCTGCTGATCGACCTCCTGCTGGCGATGATCGATCCACGTCTTCGGCACGGCAACTTCCGCCGCCGGCGCACCACCACCGCTACCGTCACCGATTCCGGCACCACGACCGCCGCCGACATCAACCGGTCCGCCGAGGCCTCCGTATGAGTGTCCTGCCCGAACCGATGGCGAACCAGCCGGCCGACACGGGCGTCGAAGCACGGCCGGCGCGAACCGTCCGGCTATGGCACCGCCTGGTCCGGCATCGCAGCTTCCAGGTCGGCTCGATCGGCGTGCTGATCCTTGCAGCGGTAGCGATTATCGGTCCGCTACTAGTCGGCGATCCGGACCAGACCAACTACAAGAACAAGCTGGCGGCTCCATCAGCGATGCACTGGCTCGGCACCGACTCCAACGGACGAGACCTATTGTCCCGCGCGGTGCACGGCGCGGGCGTGTCCTTCGAGGCGGCACTCATCGTCTTCGCCCTGACGACCGTGATCGGCATCGGACTCGGTGTGCCGGCCGGTCTGATGGGTGGCCCGTTCGACATTTTCGTCAGCAGGATCTGCGATGTCATGCTCGGGCTGCCCTCCCTAGTGCTGGCGCTCGCGGTCGTCGGTGCCCTCGGTCCAGGGTTCGGCAATCTGGTGCTGGCGATGTCGCTCACTGGCTGGGCCGGCCTCGCCAAACTCTCCCGGAGCCTCGCGCTCAGCTCCCGACATCGACCCGACGTACTGGCAGCAAGGATGGCCGGCATCGGCCGCGCGAGAATCGCGGTCGGTCACGTGCTGCCCGGCGTATTCGCGCACGGCCTGATTGCCGCGACCCTCGGACTCGGCGAGACGATCCTCGGGCTGGCCGGACTGTCATTTCTCGGGCTCGGAGTGCAGCCGCCGACCGCCGAGTGGGGCAGCATGCTCAACGAGGGCCGGATCGATCTTAACGTCGCGCCGTGGTTATTGATCGGGCCCGGAATCGGACTGGTTATCACCGTCACCGCGATCACGCTGATCAGTGACGCGTTGCGCGACTGCGCCGACGTCAGCGAGCTAGCATGAGCGCGTCGTCGTCGACCGTGCTCGATATCCGGAATCTCACCGTCACCTATCCGAACGGCTTCCAGGCCGTACGCGGGATCGACCTTCAGGTCGAAGACGGCGAGTCAGTAGCCATCGTCGGCGAGTCCGGCTGCGGCAAGACCACCTGCATCCGCGCCGTCCTCGGATTGCTCGGTCCTCGTACGACGATCACCGGGGTCCTCGGCCTACAAGGTACCGATCTCAACGGGATGACTGCCAAGACGCGGCGGCCTTACCTCGGACCGCAGATCGGCTACGTCGCGCAGGATCCCTACTCGGCCTGCGATCCCTTGCGCACTGTCGGACACCATGTCGCCGAACCGTGGCGGATGCACGGGATCGACCTTCCCCGAGGAGAGGTCGCGCGGCGCTTGGAGCACGTCGGTATCCCTGATGCGGATCGTCGCAGCCGGCAATATCCGCACCAATGGTCCGGCGGAATGCTGCAACGCGCGACTATCGTGGCCAGCACCGCCCTCGACCCCATTCTCACGCTGGCCGACGAGCCAACGAGCGCGCTGGACGCCGACCTCGCCGACGGGGTCATGCACGTGCTCCGAGAACGCAGTCGTTCACTGCTGTTCGTGACGCACGATCTGGCTCTTGCCGCCGCGCACGCTGACCGGATCGTGGTCATCGACCGTGGCACGATCATCGAGACCGGACCGTCCGCTGCGGTCGTCGCCGCTCCGGCGCATGAGCGGACACGGTCACTGCTCGAAGCATCGAAGTACGGCGGTCACCATCTTCGCGGCGAAAGTCTGCGTACCGACCATCCGGTTGTCCGCGGTGAAGGCCTGATGAAGTCGTATCGTACGCACGGCAGCGAGCACCGTGCCGTCGATCGGATCAGCATCGATATCGCTGAAGGCGAGATAGTCGGGATCGCCGGACCGTCCGGTTCCGGCAAGTCGACCCTGTTACGTCTCATCGCCGGGACAGAACGCCCCGACGCCGGCCAGATCCGGTACGGCGCCGCCGGCGAGGACTCCCCTCGTCCGGGGACCATCATGCCGATCTTCCAAGATCCGGTCGGTTCACTCGACCAACGGTGGCCACTCTGGCGGAGCATCACCGAACCACTTACCGCCGACCGACGCTCTCGTCCACGCCGCGCGGAGCGCAAGTCGCTCGCGCGTGAGGCCCTCGACGACGTGGGGCTCTCGGCGATACCAGTGACGGCGCACCCGAGCCAACTGTCGGTCGGGCAGTGCCAACGGGTGGCGATCGCTCGCGCCGTGGTCGCCAGTCCCGCGTTGGTCGTCGCCGACGAGCCGACCGCAAGCCTCGATGCCACCACGGCCACCGAGATCATCAACGTGCTCAGTCAGGTGAGCGCGCGCGGCACGGCGATCGTTCTGGTCAGTCACGATCTACGACTTCTAGAAGCCATTGCCGGCCGCGTGCTTACCGTCCACGACGGTCGCCTGGTCGAGCCCGACCGAGCAGGAAGAACGCCGTGACCGATCAGCCGACTCCAGAACAGATCCTGAGCAGGATGTTGGCAGCCCTGCCCCAGAGCGAACATGGGAGCTTGATCTGCGGCGCGGGGTCGACCGAGATCCGCGCGACCGCCGTCCTCGATGACGCTTGGCTACGCGAACAGATCCGGCTGCGCGGACTGATCTGGGGAATCGACGATCCGTTCATCCTCGGCACTCTCTGGTGGTACTCGGCGAGCAACTGGCTCGCACTTCCCATGATTGCCAGCTCATTTCTGACCGGTACGGCGCTCAGTGCTCGTCTCGACGACGTACTGCTGCACCATCAGGGCGATAGCCGGATACCCGGCGCGCGCTCGACGCGGTTGGCCGAGGGCGATGGCACCGCCGAACTGGCGGACGCACTCGGTGCGGCGATCGATCGGGTCGCAGCCATCGCCGGTAAGGGCGAGCGACGACTGTGGTCCGTCGCGGTCGACGCAATCGCCGGTCGCTATCTCTGGGCCGGCCGCGCGACCGGAAGAGTCACCGAAGCGACCGAGGCGGCGCAAGAGGTGGTCGCGCGCCTACCGCGGTCGCTACCTGTTCCGCGCTTCACCGAAGTCGAGTTGGCCGGCGTCGGCGGCAATCGGCTGCGCGAGACGTTCGTACGCCGCGGGTCGTGTTGCCTGCTCTACCAAGTCGACGACAAGGACAAATGCTCCACGTGCCCACGCCAAAGACCGGCGGAACGGCTGACGCGGCTCGAGGAAGTCACCCGGCGACGGGCCGGCTGAGCAGTCGGGGCCCGTCGCGGATGCGTCAGGGGCGGTACCCCGCCCACGCCGTACGGCCGGCGCGCAGGCGCAGGTCCTCGCGGTGACGAAGGCTCGATGAGCCGACGTCCGCAACGAGAGCATCAAGCATGGTCCGGTCGGATGCCGATAATCGCGCAGCGACGTGCGGCTGGATCCGGCGTAGATACGTCTGCGCGTACTTGCCGCCGGTTTCGGCCCCCTCGATCGCCATGTCAACCGAGAACGCCGCGACCTCAACGGGGGCGAATCCCGCGCGATCGAGGGTCTTAGTCCATTCGGGACGATAAGCACTGCCGGTTTCGACCTCACGGAGCACGTCGTGGATGCGCGCTTCGAGACCACCGCCGATCTCATCCTGAAGGAATCTCGGCGGTCCATCCATCTCGACCACCACGAGCAGACCGCCTGGGTTCAGCACCTCCAAGATGTTGCTGAAAGTCCTATCGGGACTGGAAAGTTCGTGAAGCGCCGCCGAAGCCCAGACGACGTCGTACGATCCCAAATCGGTCCATGACCCGTCGAGGTCCATTTGCACGGTGGATACCCGGCCGGCAAGCTCGCTGACAGTGACCCGTTCCCGCACACGCTCGAGCATCGCGGTCGACTTGTCTATGGCAACCACCTCCGCGCCAGGGAAGCGGGTTGCCAGCGCGATCGTGCCGGTGCCCGTACCCGTACCCAGGTCGAGGATTCGCTGTGAGTTCCGCTTTGGCACGCGAGCGTGCAGCCACGTCATGACGTCGAGCAAGTACGGACGCATCACCTCAGCATCCAAGTCGAGGAGTTCACCGAGCGAATCATCGTGATCATGGTCGTGCGGGCGGTCACGGTCACGGTCATGGTCTTGGTCGTGGCGGTGGCCGTGGTCGTCGTGTGAGTGAGAATTCATGGGCCGATTCTATGCACCCCGTGCCGTTCAGGCATACAATCTTGCCTATGACGCAAGATTGTGACGCCTCTACAGACACGAATATCGATGCGCTGGTCCGTAGCCGGATTCGCGCGCTGCGACTTGCTCGTGGATGGTCGCTCGACACTCTCGCCCGGCGGAGCTTCCTGAGCCCCTCCAATTTGAGCCGCATTGAAACCGGCCAGCGACGGATCGCTCTCGATCAGCTTGTTCCGATCGCCCGCGCCCTCGACACAACGCTCGACCAGCTCATTGAATCCCCGAACGACGATGACGTGGTGATCCGCCCTCAGCGCAACGAACAGCGAGGAGCGACCATCTGGACACTCGCCCGGGAACGAACCCCGTTCGAGATGTCCGTAGCGAAGATGCGAATCACGACGCCCGCGCCGCCGACCGAAGAGCTAGGGGTGCACCCGGGCCGCGACTGGTTCATCGTGCTGTCAGGTACGGCGGAACTGCGGTTAGGTGACCGGCTCATCCTCGTCGAGGCAGGTAATGCTGCCGAATTCTCCACGATGATCCCGCACGCGATCGGCGCACACGATGCCCCCGTGGAAATCCTCGCTATCCTCAGCCACGACGGGGAACGAGCGCACCTCGCTCCCGCCAAGGGCACAACCGAACCGGAGACTTCCACCCGGAAATAGGTTGCGGTTGTGCGTCTAGCCGATCGCACGCCATCCCTGATCATTTGCCGGGCCGCCCGTTGCGGAGGCGGTTTACGCCGCCCCCGCAAGTGGTTACTGACCTCCTGCACGCACCTTCTGTGCAGCGGCGACGAGGTTGGCGAGGGTCTCCCGCACCTCGCCGTACCCGCGGGTCTTCAGGCCGCAGTCCGGGTTCGCCCAGAGCCGGTCGCTCGGGAACTTCGCGACCGCCGAGGCGAGACGCTCCGTGAGCTCGGCGGCCGAGGGGACGCGCGGCGAGTGGATGTCCCACACTCCGGGGCCGACCTCGTTGGGGTACTGCGCGCTGGCGAGCTCATCGACGATCTCCATCTGCGAGCGCGCGGCCTCGAGGCTGATCACGTCGGCGTCGAGCTCGACAATGGCGCCCAGAATATCCTCGAAGTCGGCGTAACACATGTGCGTGTGGATCTGGGTCTGATCACGCACGCCAGCAGTCGCCAGCAAGAAGGAGTCGACAGCCCAACGCAGGTACGACGGGCGACTCTCCTTGCGCAGCGGCAATGTCTCGCGCAGTGCGGGTTCGTCGACTTGGATGACTCCGATACCCGCGCTTTCGAGATCGAGCACCTCTTCGCGCAGGGCGAGGCCGACCTGCCGGGCGGTCTCGCTTTGCGGCTGGTCGTCGCGAACGAACGACCACGCGAGCATTGTCACCGGGCCGGTCAACATTCCTTTCACCGGTCGACTCGTCAGGCTCTGGGCGTACTTCCCCCACTCGACGGTCATCGGCTGCCGCCGCGAGACATCACCGAGAATGATCGGCGGCCGCACGTAGCGACTGCCGTAAGACTGCACCCAGCCGTTGACTGTGGCGACATAGCCGTTGAGCTGTTCGGCGAAGTACTGGACCATGTCGTTGCGCTCGGGTTCGCCGTGCACAAGCACATCCAGCCCGATCTCCTCTTGAAGCCCGATGACCTTACGAATCTCCTCGCGCATCGTCTCGGCGTACTGCTCGGGCGTGACCGTCCCCTTGCGCAGCCCTGCCCGCGCCTTGCGTATGTCCGCGGTCTGCGGATAGGAACCGATCGTGGTCGTCGGTAACGTCGGTAAGCCAAGCCGTCGGCGCTGCTGCTCCGCACGCTGTGCGTATGGGCTATGACGACGTAGGTCGTCGGCGCCGACCGCCGTGGCGCGCGCCCGGACTGCTTCGTCGCGCACAAGTGGCGAGGTGCTGCGGATGACCCGCAGCGCACCGTTGGACTCAAGCTCTTCGGCAATCGCTGCCTTGCCACTCACTCCACGGGTAAGGGTGACGATCTCATCGAGCTTCTGGCGCGCAAACGACAGCCACGCCGCAACCTGCGGGTCGAGATCCGGCTCGAGGCGGACATCGAGCGGCACGTGCAGCAGCGAGCACGACGCACTCACGTCTACCCGATCCGCCAACGCCAGCAGAGTAACGAGGGCCGACAGGGCGGTCTGCAGATCTGCGAGCCAGACGTTCCGCCCGTCGATGACGCCGGCGATCAGACGTTTGCCGGGAATGCCGCCGATCGCCGCCAAGTCGGTGAGGTTCTGGGCCGCAGGTCCGGTGAAGTCGATCGCCAGGCCCTCGACCGGCGATTTGGCGAGTACGTCGAGTGCATCGCCGAGCCGCTCGAAGTACGACGCCACCACGATTTTCGGGCGCGCCTGCTCCGCCGCGAGCGCGGCGTACACGTCTCTTACCTGTGCGAGTACCTGCGGCGACTGATCCGTCACGAGCACGGGCTCGTCGAGCTGCACCCACCCGGCCCCTGCGTCGTGCAGCAACTGCAGCAGCTCGCCGTACTTTGGCGCGAGGCGGTCGACGAGTGAAAGGGGCTCGAACCCCTGGCGCGCACCGGATGCCGCCTTCGACAAGAGCAGGAAACTGATCGGCCCCAGGATCACCGGACGCGCGCGCAACCCCAGCTCCCGGGCTTCTGCAAGCTCCTCCAGCGGCTTTGATGCATCGAGCTCGAACTCGGTCGACTCGCGCAGCTCGGGCACGAGATAGTGGTAGTTGGTGTCAAACCACTTCGTCATCTCCATCGGTGCGACATCCGCCGTACCGCGGGCCATCGCGAAGTACCGATCGAGCTTCGAGGTCGGGGTATCGGTGACCGGCACGGCCTGCCGATGACGCTCGGGAATCGCGCCCAACATGACGGCCATGTCGAGCACGTGGTCGTACAACGAGAAGTCATTGACCGGCACTTCATCGATGCCGGCGTTGCGTAGGACGGTCAGTCGCTGCTGGCGCAAGTGACGCGCGACGGACTGGAGGTCCTCGGCGGTCCCGCCCGCCCAGTAACCTTCGACGGCTCTCTTCAGCTCGCGGTCTTCGCCTTGCCGCGGGTATCCATACACAGTCGATTGACTGATCGGTGGTTGGCTCGTCGCCTGATCGGTCATACCGAACTCTCCTTCGCGAGTCCTACGTGACCGCGAGAGCAGATACCGGCCGGCGACGGCATCGGTCATGCGTGTCGAACACGCGACAACCTTCGATTTCCCGTAGCCGCCATGACCCGCCCTCGAGGTCACTATCGGCACCCGACGGCTGTCGGGCGCACAACTGGCAGGTGTTCGGACTCATGGGCTCGATCGGGCCTCGATCACCTACTTGCCATCGCTTCCCAGGCCGGATGGCCCAGTGCTTGTCTGACGGCGTTCGTTCCCAATTACCGCTGCGGGGCAGTCCCGGACTCTCACCGGGTTCCCTATTACTTTGCTTTACCGCACGACGCGGCGAGGCAAACCAGCTGCATCGCGACCTTACCCCGATCGCGGTCGCAGCGACACGCACGGTCCGCACCGCGCCGCCTGATCGCATTGCCGTGCGCTCCCGAGTGCTACCTTCTAACGCGCAGGGAACACCGGTGCGAATCCGGGGCTGTCCCGCAACTGTCACCGAGTAGCAAACCTTCACGTACGGTCACGACCTCCCTGGGTTGGAAGGCCGAAGGCGCGCGTTGATCCGGGAGCCAGGACACCTGCACCCATTCAGGTCAACGTCACGAGGATGAACATGCGAGTGTCAGCTCACCGCACCCGGTTTACTGCCGGACGGCCAAACCAGCGCACCAACGGACCACGTCGATCGCCCACGATAATCGCTACACTCACACTCATCGTTGCGCTGATTGTCACCGGATGTTCCGCGGGCGCATCGAGCGACGGCAACCAGGGATCCGCCAGCGCGGCGAAAGAGCTCCGGGCCAAAGGCGACGGCACTCTTACGATCTACAACTCCTACACGATCGCGGGACTCGATCCGGCCGGTACAGGCACGAACTGGCTCTTCGACTGGGGTGTCGCCGAGAATCTCCTTCAAGTCGAGGACGATGGCAGCATAAAGCCGTGGCTTGCCAAGGATGTATCCCGCGACGGCGACACCCGATGGGTAGTCACCTTGCGCGATGGCGTGACCTTTCAGAACGGCAATCCGGTAGACGCCGAGGCTGTTGCTGCCGCACTCACCCGGCAGATCGCGAAGTCGAAGGCCGCCCAGGTCTACCTGGACACCGCGACCACCGTGATCGCCGAGGGTGACAAGGTCATCCTGACCACGCCCGCACCGAATGCGATGGTCCCGGCGGCGCTCGCCGCCCGGGACAACTCGCTACAGATTTACGACGTGAGCGTCATGGATGCCGCCGGCGGTGACTCCAGCAAGATCGTCGGAAAGGGCGCCTACTCCGGCCCGTACGAGATTACTGCCTGGGATCCGGACAACCTCCAACTGAAACCATTCGCTAAGCATTGGGAAGGCAAGCCGCCGCTGAAGGGCATCACCGTCAAGGTCGTACCCGACGAACAGGCACGTATCGCCGGAGTCAAAAGCGGTGAGGCGGATATGGCCTTCTACCCCTCGACCTCGGCGAAGCTTGAGCTGCAGGGCGATCCCGAGGCAGCCGTGCTCTCCTCAAAGCTGGCGCTTCAGTCTCTCTTGGTCGAGATGAACCTCAAAGCCGGGATCTTCACCGACGTCAACGTGCGAAAGGCATTCACCGAGGCCATTGACTACAAGGGCATCGCGGACGACGTCGGCAACGGACAGTTCAAGGCCGCGGAGAGTCTATATCCGACCGAGATGCCCTTCGCACTCAAGAATCAGAAGTTCGATCTGAAGAAGGCGAAGTCGCTACTCGACGATGCCGGATGGACGGTCGGGTCGGACGGTATCCGGGAAAAGGACGGCCAGAAGCTGACCGTCCGATTCGTGACGCAGGCCCAGGGACCTGAAACGGTCGACGTCGCGATCGCGATGAAAGACCAGGTGGCGAAGGCCGGATTCGACCTAGAGATCAACAATGCAGAGGACTCCGCAGCGGTAAAGAAGGGCCCTAATGCGTGGGAGTCGTCTGTCGCACTGAGCGGGTCGTTGTCCGGAACCGCGGACCCGATCCAGCCGTATCTCGTCCGGTGGGTCACCGGCGGGTCCTCGAACGCGCAGGGGATAACCAACCCCACCATTGACAAAATCGGCGACCAGCTTCGTGGTGAGTTCGACGATTCGAAACGCGACCAGCTCCTGAAGGACGCGCAGAAGATCCTTGTCGCAGACGAGGCGTACGTCGTGGCGGGCACCTACAAGTACTTCACCGTCGTCGTCGGCCCGGCCTGGGTTGACTACAAGGTCTCCAGCGTCCGGCGCCACATCACGAGCCAGACCGGCAAATAGCCACCACGTCCGATGCGAGTCCTGCGACTGGTACGCCGCCGAGTACTGGAGGCCGTGATCACGCTCCTGGGCGCGAGCGTGCTGATCTGGTCGCTACTCCCGTTGGCTCCGGGGTCCCCCGCACGGCTGATCCTGATCGCACAAGGGATACCGGAGCCGACGCCGGGCCAGATCTCGGATCTGACTGACAGGCTCGGGCTGGAACAGCCAGTCGTCGTGCAGTACTTCCATTGGCTTTGGAATGCGGTGCGCGGTTCGTTCGGCGTGTCGTATCGGTCGGGCCGACCAGTCTCCGAAGAACTCGCCGCCAGGCTGCCGGCATCGCTGCGGCTCGCCGTGGTCGCGTTGGTGCTGGCATTCGTACTCGCGGTCGCGCTGGGCGTGCTGGCGGCGTACTGCCGTGGCCGGTGGCCGGACTATGGCACGCAGGCCGTCGCGCTCCTTTCCGCGTCCGTGCCGAGCTTCGTCGTCGCGCTGCTGCTGATCCAGGTCTTGGTGATCGGCTTCGGCCAGGGCAAGGCGGCGCTGGACGGTTCCTGGTCGCAGGTATGGATGCCCGCGGTGTGTCTTGCGCTCGGTCTGGCCGACTCCTGGTCCCGGTTGCTGAGGGCGAACATCCTGACCTTCATGGATACGTCGGCGGCGCACGTGCTGCGGTCCCGCGGCGCGACCCGGTGGCGGATCGTGTGGCGTCACGCGCTTCCCAACAGCGCCGTGCCGTCGTTGCACGCGCTGGCGGTCGGAGTCGCCGCCCTGATCGGTGGGGCCGCCATCGTCGAGACGGTCTTCACGTGGCCGGGCCTCGGCTCGTTCATTGTCGAGTCCGTCAAGAACCGCGATCTGCCGGTGATTCAGGCATTCACCGTACTTGCGACGCTAAGTTATGTGATCGTCAGCGTGCTCGCGGATCTTCTATCCGCGCTCATCGACCGGCGGATCCGGGTGCAACCATGAGCATCAAGCCGCTGCCACGAGCCAGGAGCCAGAGGCTGGCGACGCCGGTCCGTATCGGAATCGGGCTGTTCATCGCGGTTGTCGTGATCGCGATCGTCGGCCCGATCATCGCCAAGTTTCCGCCTAATCAACCGCACTACGCTGACAAACTTCAGCCGCCGAGCGGACGGTTTTGGCTCGGCACCGATCAGTACGGCCGCGACCAGTTCGCGCGC
Organism: Antricoccus suffuscus; assembly: GCF_003003235.1. NCBI lineage: Bacteria > Bacillati > Actinomycetota > Actinomycetes > Geodermatophilales > Antricoccaceae > Antricoccus > Antricoccus suffuscus. Next base: position 10,038 of record NZ_PVUE01000016.1, on the reverse strand, counting down.
ACCGTCGTCGGTCTGCGGCTATCGCTGATCTCGGCGCTCGTCGTACTCATCGGCTCGTCGACCGTCAGCTTGTTCGTCGGGATGGTGGCCGGACTTTCAGATGGCTGGGTGGATCGGGTCATCTCCCGGATCATCGACGTCGTCCTCGCCATCCCCAGCCTCGTACTCGCGCTCGCGATCGTCGGCCTGCTCGGCCCGGGCTACCTCAATCTCCTCATCGCGCTCGTCATCTCCAGCTGGGCCACCGATGCGCGCATTTCGCGCGCCTTGACCCTTGACGCGCGAAACCGCCCGTACGTCGCGGCGGCGCGAGTGGCGGGAATCAGCCGCCCGGCGCTGGGCATCCGACATGTGCTGCCGGCGGTCCTCCCGCAGGTATTCATCATCTCGACTCTGCGGCTGGGCGGCATCGTGGTGTCCCTGGCCGGCCTGTCATTCCTTGGTCTCGGTGTACAGATGCCGACCGCGGAGCTCGGGGCGATGCTCGGCGACGCGCGGCGATTCATCACCGCCGGACCTTGGCTACTGGTCTGGCCGTCGCTGGCAATCCTGGCAATGGCCGCGGCCGCGAACCTCATCGCAGAAGGGCTGCACAAATCAGTGAGCACGCAGGGGCGACAATGACGATCATTGAGATTCGTCGACTCACGGTTGCGTACGGCGAAGGACCAGAAGTGGTCCAAGAGGTCAGTTTGACGGTACGTGAGACCGAGACCGTCGCAATCGTAGGTGAGAGCGGCAGCGGTAAGAGCACAATTCTCAAGGCAATCTTAGGAACTCTCGAGCCGTCTGCCCGCATCCGCGGTGAGGTGCTCGTGGATGGATCCGATGTAGTCGGCAGCGACGAAGATACCTCCCGCGCACTACGCGGAAGCACGATCGGCTATGTAAGCCAAGACCCTTACGGCGCGATGAACCCCATCATGAACGTCGACACCAACATCGCCGAGGCATGGCGCACCAAGAGCCTGCCGGTGAAGCGAACTACCATCGCCAAACGGCTTGACGCCGTCCATATCGGCGACGCGGACCGACGAATGCGACAGCCGCCGTTCGCGTGGTCCGGAGGAATGCTCCAACGCGGTTCCGTCGTGACCGCAGGTGCACTGGAGCCTGCCGTCGTACTCGCTGACGAGCCGACTTCTGCACTAGATTCGCAAACCGCCCGCCGGGTCATGGACACGCTCGTGAGCGACGAGCGCGCACTCGTCGTTGTCAGCCACGATGTGCATCTGGCAAGTGAGTACGCCGACCGCGTCTACACGATGGCGAACGGCCGCATCGTATCGGTTGATTCTGGCGCGGACATCCGCAAACGACTGTCCGGCATCGATGAACATAGCTGGCTGAAGAACGCTCGGCGACGAAAGTCAGGCACGCCAGTTCTGCGCGCCCGCGCCGTCACGCGGACGTACGCCGCCGGTGGGCTGGCGCCGGTGGACCTCGACGTACGGCGCGGTGAGGTCGTTGGAGTCGGGGGTCCATCCGGTTGTGGCAAGAGCACGCTGCTGCGGGTGGTCGCGGGGATAGAACGACCGTCGGCCGGGACTGTCGACTGGGACGAAACCGGGCGGCCGCCCCCACCCGGAGACGTTGCACTGGTGTTCCAGAACGCGTTGGGAAGTCTCAACCCGCGCTGGCCGATCTACCGGGTCATCACCGAGCCGTTGCGCCGTAAACTGCGCACGCGCATGCCCAAGTCCGACCAGTTTGAGGTAGCCGCAAAGCTGCTCGAACGGGTCGGTCTGGCATCTGTCGATCCGCATTCCCGTGCGGTCGAGCTGTCGGGCGGTCAGGCGCAGCGGGTGGCGATCGCGCGGGCATTAGTCGGGGACGTACGGCTGCTGCTGGCCGATGAGCCCACGGCCGCTCTTGACCAGGCCTCCGCCGAACGGGTCCTCATGCTGCTTCATGACCTGGCCGCCGACGGACTGCCGATCGTGATGGTGTCGCACGACGACGACATGCTCAAGCAATTTACCGACACAGTGATCCGACTCAAGTCCCCTGAGGAATCCGATGACTGACTATCCACCCCTCGCCCCGCCCCGGTTTGGATTCATTTCGCACGTAGTCGGATCCGAGCCATCGCGCACAGTGATCAACCGGACCGTTGAGCTGGCGACGTACGCCGAGGAGGTCGGGTTCGACTCGTTCTGGGTGGCGCAGCATCACTTTGGCGCACAGCGCGCGCACTGCCCGTCACCGCTCGTGCTGCTCAGCGCGATCGCCGCGCAAACCTCGCGTATCCGGCTCGGCACGGCCGTCGTCATCGGTTCGTTGGAGGACCCGATCCGGTTGGCCGAAGACGCCTCGATGCTCGACATACTCAGCAACGGGCGGGTCGAACTCGGTCTCGGCGCAGGAGCGAACGAGTCCACAGCACGGCGTTTCGGACATGACCACGCGCGACGGCACGAGTCGTTCCTTACGAACCTGCATGCACTGCGCGACCTCTTGGACTCGGCGGGCGTCGTACCGCATTCACCGGGATTGCGCGATCGGCTGTGGATCGGTACGGCGTCGGAGTCCGGATTCGCGCTCGCCGCCAACCTCGGCCTCGGCGTACTCACCGGCCGGTCGTCCTCGCCCGCTGGTCCACGCGACGAGATCGCCGCCGGCCGAGCCGCGGCGTACATCAAGACCGCCGCCTCGCCGCGAGTGGGCATGTCGCGGTCCGTCTTGTGTGCGACGAACGCTCAGCTTGCGTTGGACCACTTACGCCCCGGTATCGATCGGTGGCTGGCCGAGGGGAAGCGATCCGGACGGTTTCCCGCGGGGTACGACGCTCAGCAGTACGTCGACGCCGGGCATGCGTATCTCGGCACCACGTCCGACGTACGGGACGCTCTTCGTCGTGACCTCGTCATGCCGTATGCAACCGATGTCTTGTGCAACGTGCAGCCCTCGACGCCGTCACACGCAGCCATTCTGAATAACCTGCGTCTCTTCGGTCGCGATGTTATCGGTGGTTGGAGCACGTAGCCGCTCTGCTTCTTGCCTTCGTGAAGTACGCCGTGGATCTCGATCTGCTGCAGGTCAGACGTCTTCTTGGCCTCGAGGCACTGCGCGATTAGGTCGGCGGTCTTGATCGCGACCGCCGGCCCAGTCATATCGACTGCTCCACACCCAGTGCTGACATCTGGATCTATTGCCACTATGGTGCTATTGCAAGTAAGTGGCAATAAGAAGGAGCGCGCGATGGCCGTCTATTCACTCCCCGATCTCGCCTACGACTACGGGGCTCTAGAGCCCGCGATGACCGGAGAGATCCTCGAGCTACACCACTCGAAACATCACGCCGCCTACGTCAAGGGAGCGAATGACACCCTTGAACAGTTGGAAGAAGCGGCGGACAAGGCAACACCAACTCAGACTGTCGGGCTTGAGAAGACCCTGGCGTTCAACATCTCCGGCCACGTGCTCCATTCGATTTTCTGGGAGAACCTCTCCCCTGAGGGCGGCGGCCGGCCAGAAGGCGAACTGGCGTCAGCGATCGATGAGTACTTTGGGTCGTTCGAAAAGTTCCATAGCCGTCTGAGCACAGCGACTGCTGCGGTCCAGGGATCTGGCTGGGGCGTACTCGGCTACGAACCACTATCCAAGCGGCTGATCATCGAGCAGGTCTACGACCACCACGGCAACGTTGGCCAGGGCACGACACCACTGCTTGCATTCGATGCGTGGGAGCACGCCTACTATCTCCAATACCGCAACGTGCGACCCGACTACGTGAAACGGCTCTGGGACCTAGTCAACTGGTCGGATGTAGCTAAGCGTTTTGATAAAGCGCGCAAAACCGACGGTGGACTAGTCGCCCCATGAGTGAACATCAAGAAACGCGGGCCCGGTTCGCACAGACCGCCGAATCAGCCCAGCGGCTTGCCGGCGTGGTCGCGGCCCGCCACCGCGGTGACCTGACAGGCGCCAACTCCTTGCTCTGCTCGTTTGACGACGAGCAGTGCAAGGTGGCCGGCAGCGTATTTCTCTGCGACATCGTCTTGTCGCTACTGGCGCAGGCCGAGGGACGAGACATCGCTGACGTAGCAAGCGACGTCAGCATGCAACTGGCGGCGCTTACCGAAACCACGCAAAACTAGGCCAGTCGAAGGGTCGCTATCTGCTACGAGGGCGTCGACAGGTAGCCAGAAGGCCTCCCCGGTCGAACCAACTCGTACCCCATGGACGCACCCGCCATCTAGCAAAGAGCGAAATCGGTGCACTACTGCTTGCCCTCGTAAAGCACGCCGGGGATCTCCACCTCTTGCGGGTCAGGGGTCTCCTTGTCCTTGAGGTACGCCGCGATCAGGTCGGCGGTCTTGGCCGCGATCGCCGACCAGTCCTGCTTGATGGTCGCCTTGAACGGCCCGCCCTTGTCGATCTCCGCGATCGCGAAGTCTTGTCCATCGACGCCGACCACCTGAACGTTCGACACGTTAGCGGCCAGAAGTGCTTGGGTCGCGCCGAGAGCGGGCTCATCCCAGCCGCCCCAGATCCCGGTGAACTTGCCTGCGTCCGAGGTCAGCAGGTCCTGCACGCTATTGCGCGCGTCTTCGACAGGCCCCGGGACGTTGACGTGCTTACTCGCAATGATCTTGATACCGGCCTTGTCGAAGACCTTCTTGGCGGCTTCGGTCCGGGCCTTCACGCCGGGGTGCGGGTCATGGGTCAGCATGACGATCGACCCCTTGCCGCCGAGGAGTTTCACCATCTCTTCCGCGCTCTTCTTGCCGAGGTCCGCGTTGTCACTCGTGACGTTGGCGGTAATGCCGTCAGCCGGAGCAGCGTCGATGGCAAACACTGGAATCCCTGCGGCTTTCGCCGACTTGAGCCCGAGGCTGATCTGGGTCGGATCGCCGCTACCAAGGACGATTGCGGCCGGCTTCTGCGCGACGGCGTCCTGAAACGCGCTATTGAGTTTGTTGAAGTCGCCCGCAGTGTCAGTGACGTTTACGTCCCAGCCGCGCTTCTTACCCTCGGCCTTGAACTTGTCGATGACGTCTTTGGTCGCCGCATTGCCGAGGTACGGCGTAAGCACAGAAATGCTTTTCGACGTACCGCTGCTGGAGTCGGACTCCCCGCTCGTGCAACCGGTCAGGAGCATTACGGCGGGGATGAGCACCGCGACCGCTCTCAGAAAAATGTTACGCATGACCGGGGTCCTTTCGTTCAGGAGACGTCGCATCGGCAAGGTGCCGGAAGGTCTCGGCAAGAGTGCCATAGAGGTTGCGGTGGACCGGCGCCAGGCGGCGATAGCGCGCGCTTCGCGGACCAGGATTGACTCTCGAGACGGGATCCAGCGACACCGCGATCGGGTCCGGCACCCGCTCGCCCATCGCCCGGTACGCCGCCCGCGCCGCCGCGTGCGTACCCGCGTCGGCCTCCGGGCTCGGTGCGATCGGTCGCTCCAGTACGTCGGCCAGCACCTGTTGCCAAGCGGTCGATCGCGCGCCGCCGCCAACGACCGGAAGCACACCCGAGCCCACGCCCAGCTCGTCGGCCGCGTGCCGAAACGCGAACGCGACCCCTTCGAGCGTGGCGAGGTAGAAGTCTTCGGCGCCGGTGTCCGGCCCGGCCCCGACGAAGGCACCGCGCGCGTTGGCATCGCGGACCGGCGAGCGTTCACCGGCGAGCCCTGGCAGACATAGCAAACCCGAGGCGCGGTCTACAGGCACCAGCGCGTCCGCATCGCCAAAACTGCGCCCGTTCAGGAACGTGCGCAAAGCCCAGTCTGCGGCGGCACCGGCATGCAGTACGGCGGCGATTCCCAGGGTCGACCAGCCGGGCAAGGCCAGGCGGTGCAGCGAAGGGTGCGCGGCAAGCGTCTCGGACGGCGCCGAGATCTTCGCCAGCCAGCCCGTCGTACCGAGGTAGAGGTACGCCGCCCCGGGAACGTCACCTACCAGTCCGTCCGTCGCGGCTCCCGCATCCCCCGGCGGACATACCAGCGCAATACCCTGGGGCAGACCAAGTTCAGCCGCGGCGGCGCCGCTGAGAGCGCCGACCACCCCGGTGTCACTCACCAGTGCCGGCATGACGTCACGCTGCACGCCGCACGCATCAACGAGATCCCAGTTCCAGTCGCGCTTCTTCAGGTCTAGCAGGCCGGTGGGCGAGGCCGTCGTGACATCGCACAACGTCCCCGCGCCGCAACGCTGCAGCACAAATCCGGCCGGGCCGAACACGATATGGCTGGTGCGCGCGATGTGGTCGGGTTCGTGCCGGGTCAACCACAACAGTTTCGCGGCCACATTCGACTGGTCCTGCACAGTCCCCGCACAATCGTCCCAGTCCGGCATGTTCGCGGCGAGCTCGACGTGTTCGGCGCTTGCCCGCAAGTCGCTATATAGCAAGGCATCGCGTACGACGGTGCCCTCGTCAAGCAAGATGAGGTCTTGCATCTGACCAGTCACCGACAGCGCCCGCGCCTCGCCGGCGAGTGGTCCGCACTGCGCAATCGCCGTACGACAGGCATTCCACCAGTCTTCGGGCGACTGTTCGACTACTCCGCCAGGTGCGCGCCGGGTCGGGTACGGCGCCGTACCGGTTGCCAGAACCACGCCGTCCGGCCCAATCAGTGCGGCCTTGACCGCGCTCGTGCCGATGTCGAGGCAGGCGACGCTCATGTGCGGCTCTTGCCGATCCGGCTCATCGCGACCGCGACGACGATGATCGCCCCGGTGAGCACCTGCTGCACGTAGTCGTTGACGTGCAGCATGTTGAGTCCGTTTTGCAGGACACCCAGGATGCCGATGCCGACGAGCGTGCCGAGCAGGTTTGCCTGACCGGTGCGGACCATCGTCATGCCAAGGAACACCGCGGCGATCGACGTGAGCATCATCGGGTCGCCCGCGGACGGATGCGCGGATGCAAGCCGCGCGCTGAGCACGATCCCCGCCACCGAGGCCCCAACGGCGCACAGCACAAACGCATACAGGCGGGAGCGCCGTACCCGCACCCCCGACAGCCTGGCCGCCTCCGCGTTGCCGCCGAGCGCGTACCAACGACGGCCGGCAGTGGTCTTGGTGGTGATGAACCAGACCAACGCCGCGACAACGACCGCGATTATCACCGGAATCGCGATCGGTCCGAGCTTGTCCTGCCCAATCGCGACAAACGACTCAGGCAGTCCGAAGATAGTCGTACCGTTGGCGATCAGCAGTGCGAGTCCGCCGAACGCCGTCATGGTCGCAAGAGTGGCGATAAACGCCGACAGTCCGACGTACGCGACGAGGAATCCATTGAGTACGCCGGCCGCCACGCCGACCGCGAGACCGATCAGGATCGCCGGTATAACCGGCATTCCGCCGTGAAGCAGCGTGGCCGTCACGACACCGACCAGGCTGGCGAGCGTCCCCACCGACAGGTCGAAGTCGCCGACGATCATGACGACCGTCTGCAGACTCGCCACGATCGCGAGTACGGCGACCTGTTCGAGGATGTTGAAGAAGTTGCCGGTCTTCAAGAACAACTCGGGCCTCAGAATGCCAAACACGACGATCAGGGCGGCAAATCCGATGAGGGTCCCGGACGCGCGCAGTCTCGCGAGTGCAGCCGACCGGCGCATGGCGTACGTCGAGGGCGGTGCGCCTTCGGGTGCCTCGGTAACTGTCTCCATGGAAGTCGGCGTCACGACTGGTGTCTCCCGTAGCAATAGTTGAGGATCAAGTCGTCGGTCGCTCCGTCGGCCGCTACCTGAGCAACGAGGCGGCCTTCGTTGAGTACGGCGATGCGGTCGCAGACGCCTATCAGCTCAGGGATCTCGGACGATACGACGACCACGGCCACCCCGTCACTGGCGAGTCGGCGGATCAGTGAGTAGATCTCGGCCTTGGTGCCGATGTCGATCCCGCGCGTGGGTTCGTCGAGAAGCAGGACCTTCGGCAGTTGCGCAAGATACTTGGCGAGGACGACCTTCTGCTGGTTGCCGCCGGACAGCTGCTCGACTGGCTGTTCGGAGGATCGCGCCTTCACCTGTAGGGCCGCGGTCTGCTGGGTCGTGATCGCACGTTCCCTAGCCTTGGTGACCAACCCGTAGCGGCTGACCGCTCCAAGGTTGCCGATGCTGACGTTTTCCCGGATCGTGTGACCGAGCACAAGGCCTTGGGAGCGTCGTTCCTCTGGCGCCAAGGCAATCCCCGCTCGCATCGCGCGCGTCACCGAGCCGGTGCGAAGCGTCGTACCGGCAACGCCGATCCGCCCGGAACGCGGACGTTGTGCCCCGGCAATGATTCGCATCAACTCGCTACGACCGGCACCGGCAAGTCCCGCGATGCCGAGCACGGAGCCCGCGTCGACGCGCAGGTTGATGTCCCGCAGCCGGAATCCGTCAACCCCCTCGACGGTGAGCACCTGCGGACCCGGCCGTGACTCACGCTCCGGGTAGAGCGTGTTCTGGTCGCGGCCGATCATCGCTGAGACGACAGCGTCCTGCGTCCATTCCGAGATCGCCTTCGTCGCCACTATCGTTCCGTTGCGCATCACCGTTGCCGTGTCGCACAGCGCAAACACTTCCTCGAGTCGGTGCGATACATACAGGATCGCGACGCCGTCGTCGCGAAGCTGTCGCAATACTCCGAACAACTGTTGCGCTTCTTGGTCGGTGAGCGCGGCCGTCGGCTCGTCCAAGATTAGGTAGCGGGCGTCTTGGGACAGCGCCCGACCGATCGCGATCATCGTCTGCTGGACCGGCGAAAGCTCACGAACCGGAACGGTCATCGGGATCGTCTGGTTGAGTCTCGCAAGCTGCCGCTCGGCGTACTGCCGTTGCCGCCCGGCGGAAACTATGCCCGCGCGGATGCCGACTCGCTGGCCAAGCGCGATGTTGTCGGTCGCGTTCATCGTTGGCACGAGGCTGAGCTCTTGTGGCAGCGCGACGATCCCGAGCCGCTGCGCCTGCTTCACCGTCCGCGGTGGCGACACCTCACGGTCAGTGGTGAGATGACCGGAGTCCGCGGTGACGAGGCCGGAAAGCATCTTGATCAATGTGGACTTCCCCGCGCCGTTCTCCCCCAACAGCGCATGGATCTTGCCGGGCATTATCTCAAGGTCCAAGTCTGCGACGACGGTCGTCCCGTCGTACGACTTGGTCAGGCCCGCGACCCGCAGTGGCGCGAGGGTCGGCTGGGACGTCGGCACGGGATTCCTGTTCGGGCTCGGGAAATGGGTACGGCGTACTGCCGACCTGGCTGCGCCTCATGGTAATTGGTCCGTTTCCGGCACAACTCACCGGCGACCGACGGGCTTCGGTTGGCCGACATCTGACCGCTGAACGCCCAGTTGGCCGATATGGGACAGCTGAACGCGGGTCCAAGATCACCTGGCATCAAATTCTCGGAAAACCTCCGCTGACCACTAGACAAGAGTTGCAGTGATCGCCTATAATCGAACGTACGTGCTAATGAGCGAAATGATTGGTGAACGGAGTGGGGTGAGAAGTCGTGAGCGTGGCGTACCTGCCCGAACGGGACCTGCTCACCGACGGCCAGCACGCCCTCGCAGGCGCGGCCGCCGGGTTGATCGCGACCGCGACCCGGGGAGCGCTGTCCGGGCTCGGACCGGTCGAGCTGCTGCAGTTCGCCGGTGACCTGGAACGGACCCGGAATAGTCTCGCCGTCCTCGACCACGCGATCATCGGCGCCCTGGAAGACACCCGCGCCGCGGAAGTGCTCACCGCGCGTAACGCGGTCACGCTGCTGACCGAGACACTGCGGATCACCCGGAGCGACGCACGCCAGCGGGTGCAGGCCGCGAAAGCACTCGGTGAGCGGGTCACCCTCGGCGGGCAGGCGATGCCGCCCGAGCGGGAGTACCTCGCGCGGCGGCAGGCCACCGGACGAGTCACCCCGGCGCAGGCCCGCGTCATCCACCGCGCGCTGCACCGCCTCTACGGCCGTCCCGATATCGACCCCGCGGACCTCGACGAAGCCGAGACCCTGCTGACCAACCACACCGACACCCTCGGGCCCCGGGACCTTGAGCACCTCGCCACCGAAATCATCGACCGCCTCGACCCCGACGGTGACGAACCCCGCGACG